>JAZORX010000249.1:0-3266 GCA_045656845.1 Acutalibacteraceae bacterium
CTTTGGGATTTAAGTATCTGTCAGCTTTTATAAGTTCTGAAAGACGGCTTTCGATATAATTCCACGTTAATAAAACTCTTCTCTGAGGAACGCTGTAATGGTCTGATATTTCAATGCCTTTTGAATCGTGACCTTCCCAAAATCCACTTGCAGGGATAGCATCCGAATGTCCGCCCGTACCGTATTCGTTTTTAAGGAATTTTATATTTTCGTCCTTTGAAAGACTTTCGGTAAACTGTCTGTAAATACGCATTTTGCCTTCGCTGAAATCGCTTCCGCCGCAAAGCACATAATCAACAGCAGATTGCGGCAGATACAAAGGAGCTTCATTTTTTACTGCTGTGCCGATAAGTTCCATTTGTTTTTCGGCACCGGACAAAAGCGAAGCCTGCGGCTCTGTCCATTCCTCCATAAGCATAAGACCGAAAACACTTCGTTCAATCTGAAACCATTTTTGCCACGCTTCACGGAGTTCTGTTCCGTCATTACGCCATAACCTGATGGCATCGGAATAGGCTTCAAATCCTGCATTTACACCGTTGGAGAGAGTCATTTCATACGGTGTTGAGTTAAAGAAAGACATAATAAAATCGCAACGTTCATCTCTGTCAGAATGACTTTCATAGAACATAGCGATTTCTTCTTTATGCGGAGCCAAAAATGTTTTAATCAGCTCGTTTTTTTCTTTGTCTTGGTGGAAATATTCGATACCGTTCCATCGGGCATCGAAATCATGATTGCTTAACTGTAAATTAGTTCCGTCAGAATTATCTCCTCTGCCTGAGATTGCAGATTGTTCATCAGACCGACCCATTTCAACGGGTCGCTTGCTTTCAGTTCTTCCGTCACTCCCGCTGATTTCATCAGTTCGGGCATCATCTGTTCCAAGCGATTGTTCGCTGCTTCGTCTATCTCCAACAGATGGCTGTAAAGAGTGTCCCTCAATACCATTCTGTTCCAAAGAGCCGGACGGTGATTCTTGAGATATTCCTTCCTCATTCTGCCGTATTTCCCGAGGGGTTTCTTCTCGGTCTGAACGAGAGTTAAGTTCGGAATCAGATAATCTCCGTTCTGACTGTAAGTGATGTTGCTCATTGTTCTTGCTCCTTTCACGTTCATAATTTTTAACCGATATTTCTATCTGCCTTAACACCTGCTCACTTGTTTCGCTGACCGCAGTTGCAAGGAAATTAACAGTATCGGAAGTGTTGAAATCGAAGATATTTAAAAAATCTTCATCTTCAAAGTATTCATCAGCATTTATTCCGCAACGGGTCAGGAGAGTATATGTTGTACTGACAACCGCCGCATTTCGGAATGCCATACCGATGTTATCTTCATCATAACCCTCAAGGAACGAATCGTCAACGATGTCAAAAATATCCCGTTTGTAGTTTCCCCAATATTCATCGACAAGCTGTGCAGCTATGCTTTCAAGCTGATTTGCAATACCGTTTTTAGCGGAAACGTCATATTTACTTTCAAGAGCTGAAGCAACAACATTTTCATGTTCATCTCTGTATTCCCATAAAAACGGAGTCTTTGAGCGTTCCGTTTTACCAGTATCGGAAACATCAAAAACATATTTAAGTGTTCTCGGTTCTGTATCAGTATCAATGAGTGCAATACCTTTTGAACCTCTACGGATATATCGGTTCATCTGCTTATTCCATATATCATAATCGGCACAAGCTGTCGCTTCGGGCCGTTGAGCAAAAATAAGCAACTGTTCATTGAACGGATATTTATAGAGCCGTGCGGCAGTATGAAGGAACGAAGTCCAACTCTGTCTTGAACGGGTCAGATTTCTTTCTGTTTCTTCTGCAAGGAGAGCAATTTGCTGGACTTTTGATATATTTTCATTTTCCATATTTTTACCTCCTAAAAATAAATGACGGGAGTGTTCAAAAGAACACCCCCGACTTTGTTATTATACTATGGATATATCCATAAGAAGATTTCGGATAAAGGCTATGAGATTATCGAAAAACTTCCACCATAAAAGCTCTACCTTTACCGTACATTCTTCTTTGAGGTCAGTTCCTTCGACACCTGCGGTTATAACACATTCGCCGATACCTTTTGATGTTACCACACCGTTTTCGTCAACGGTTGCGACTTTCTCATTCGACGAAGTGAAATACACATCATCTGAATTTGTATAAATGGTAAGTTCAGCGGAATTGCCGTAATAAATGGTCATATAGCGGTTTGTCATACGGAAAGAAACATCTTCTTCCGTCGCAAATGCGGTTGTTGCACATACCGTAAACACGGTGACGATGCTTAAAATGAGGGCGATTGCTTTCTTAAGGTTGTTTTTCATAATTCATTTCTCCTTTGTCTTAATCAAAAAAATCGGGTATCAGGTCGAGCTGTGCATATTCTTCATCGGTCATTTCTTCAAGACGGGAAATTGCCGAATCGGTAATAGCTTTGAGTTCTGTTTCTTCCGCAGAAATGTATTCTCTCATTTCTTTGAGTGCGGAGATTGTGTCCGTTCTTGTTCCTGCATTGTGGATTGCGATGAGCTGCTGCTCATCATAGGTTACTGCGGTCATACTAAATGCCCCTTTCTGTCTTTTTCTTTGGTGCTGTTCTTTGCCTTTTCTGTTCAGGTGTTTTCTGCTTGAGCTTTTCAGCTATCGGTTTGCGTTCCGTTTTTTCATCATTTACAGCATTCGCAAGGTCTGAGAGTGAAATACTCTTGCCGGCTTTGACCTGTGCTTCAAGCTCTGCAACTGTCGGCTTTTTATCACCGTTATTCAATATGCCGTCAATCATTCCGTAATCATCTTCGGTTGATATTTCGGCGTTTTTGAGATAGTTGCTTTTGTTGAAATCGGGAAGCTCTCTGAAACCAAAGCTATCGCAGTAATGATATGATACCTCACCGTTCTGTTTTATGGCAAGGATGTCGCTGACCGATAAACTGTGACCCGTAAAATCAAGCGGTCTGTCAACGTTATATTTCTGATAAGCCGCTTCAAGTGTTGCTGATACCGTTTCTTTCGGCTCGATTGTTGCCGTGTAGATAGGTTCATAATCATCACGGTTCGGTGCTTCAGAAAGACTGTCATATCTCATAAACATAAGATTTTTCGGGCCAACATGCGGAATCTGATAGATAAGAATGGCATTGTTGGGATTCTCATTGAATCTCTTTTCGATGTCACGGTCAGGAACGTCAGCTTTTATTCGTTCCCAGTCAGAAACATCAATGCCAAAAATACCGTAATGGTCAATTATATCGCTTTCGCTTACAA
>JAZORX010000250.1:0-3896 GCA_045656845.1 Acutalibacteraceae bacterium
GTAATGCACACCTTGACCCGATCTGGCAATGGGAATGGGAAGAAGGCGCAGCTTCAGCTCTTTCAACATTCAGATCAGCGGCTGACCTTGCAGATGAATTTGGTTATATTTTCTGCCACAACGAGGTAACACTCTATAAATACATAGAGGAATATGCACCGTCGCTTTTTGAAAGAATATGCGAGCTTATCAAAAAAGGTAAATGGCATATTATGGGTGGATGGTACCTTCAGCCGGATGTCAATATGCCGAGCGGTGAAAGCATTGTCCGTCAGATTCAGCACGGTAAACGTTACTTTGAAGAAAAGTTCGGCACATTTCCTGAAACTGCGATCGGTCTTGATGCGTTCGGCCATTCTGTCGGCCTTGTGCAGATAATCAAAAAGTGCGGTCAGAAGAATTATATCTATTGCCGTGAGGGTTGCGATGAGCTTCCTTTTGGTCAGTTTATCTGGGAGGGTCTTGACGGCAGCGAAATAAAGGCTGCCCATTCAAGAGGCTACAACAGCGGTCTTGGCAAGGCGATGGAAAAAATCAGAAGAATAATGGCAGACGACGATAATGATGTGACGCTGATTCTCTGGGGCGTAGGAAACCACGGTGGTGGACCGTCAAGAAAAGACCTCAGTGATATCAGAGAGTTTATCGAAAGCTCTGAAATTCCCGTTGCACATTCAACTCCCGACGATTTCTTTAAGCAGATCAATCCTGAAATCCGCCACGGTAAGTCTCTTCGTATCAGTATGCCGGGATGTTATACAACAATGTCTGGTGTAAAATCACGCCACGCAATCTTTGAATCAATGCTTGCGATAACTGAAAAAATGTGTTCGGTTGCAGCAGCAAGAGGTCTTATTGAATATCCCGAAAAAGAGCTTGACGATGCAGTTGAAGATTTGCTCAACAGTCAGTTTCACGATGTCCTTCCCGGCACATCAATCAAAGCAGGCGAGGAAAACGGCATTCGTCTGCTTGAGCATGGAATGCTGACTCTCAACCGACTTCGTGCAAGAGCATATTTTGCACTTTCTTCTGCACAGCATAAGGCAGCAGAAGGGGAGTATCCTATCCTTGTTTTCAATCCTCATCCCTATGAATGGGAAACTGAGTTTGAATGTGAGCTTACGCTCGCTGATCAGAACTGGTCAAGGGAAAAAGTCTCCTGCTTCAGAGTTTACGATGAAAACGGCAAAGAAGTGCCTGTTCAGTTTATCAAGGAAGAGAGCAATCTTAACCTTGATTGGAGAAAGCGCTTCGTTATAAGAAGCAAGCTTGCGCCTCTCGCTGTTTCGAGGTTTTCAATCTATGCAGATTTCAAGCCTGTCGAGCCGAAGCCTGAGTTGCCTGCTAACAGCGATATCGTTTTCGATAACGGCAGTAAGCATGTTGAAATTGACGGCAAAACAGGACTTCTCCGTTCCTATAAAATCAACGGTAAGGAATATATAAACGGTGGCGCTTTCTGTCCCGTTATGTATGAAGACAATGCCGACCCGTGGGGAATGGATGATTCGCAGCTCGAGGCAATGGGCAGAAATCCAAAGCCGTTTGAGCTGATGAAAAACCCTGACGGAGTTTTTGAAGGAATGAAACCTCTTCAGGTTATCGAGGACGGTGAGATTTACCTCGGTGTTGAGTGCTTCTTTAAAAAGGATAATACACGCATCCGTGTGGAGTACGATATCTACAAGACAAATCCGTATGTTGATGTCAAAGTCGATGTCTTTGCAGGGGATATCAATAAGCTCATAAAGCTTTCACTTCCCGTGAATATGGACGGTGAGTATGTAGGTCAGACCTGCTTTGGTACAGAGCCATTGTTTATGGATGGCAGAGAATGTGTTTCTCAGCGTTTTTCAGCCGTCAGAAACGGTAAAGAGTGCCTTGCACTCATAAATGATGTTGCATACGGTTCATCCTTTAAAGACAATGAGCTTTCTGTTTCACTTATCCGAACAGCAACCTATTGCGCACATCCGATTGAGGACAGAGAGCTTATCCCGACGGACAGGTTTGTCAAGAAAATTGATATGTCCGAGCGGAATTTCCGTTTCCGTTTTACAGCAGCAGGAGAGGACGAGCTTGAGAGACTTGCAACGGAATTCTGCCAGAAGCCGTATGCCTGCAATGTTTTCCCGATTGAAAGAGACGAAAAAATGGCAGATTTCAATCTTGATATTTCCGATAAAAATATCGTCCTCGTAACAATGAAAAAACGCTATGGTAAGGATAGCTTTATCATTCGTCTTCTTAATAATTCACAGGAAAGCAAATCGGCAGTCCTGTCTCTTAACGGAGCTACGATAAACCTTTCGTTCGGTAAATATGAGGCTAAAACGGTTGAATATACAGACGGAAACCTCATCGAGCATTATGAGTTGCTTATATAAAACAGCTAAATTAAAAGAGTGGCTGAAAAGCCACTCTTAATTTTTTTATAATCAATCTCTGATTTCTTTTTCGTGCTTCAGAACTTTGCCGTCTTCTGCGCTTATTTCGTATTCATATTCGTATTTGTCTGCATCAAACTCTATTTCATAGACAAGACCGTTTCTTTCTTTGTCGAGCTCAGCTTTGAATCTGCTGATATCGTTTTCGTTGAGTCCTGCGTGTGCGAGTGCTGCTGCTTTTGCGTCATCTTTTGAGATTTTTGCATCAGCTGCCGGCTGTGCAGGTGCTTTGTCAGCTTCATTTTTCTGATTGTTGTTAGCCTGAGCAGCGCCACGATCTTTCTCAGCTTCAGAATGAACTATTTTACCCGTTTCAGCATTGACAACATAATCGTATTCATAATTGTCCGCATCAAATTCTATTTCGTAAACAAGACCGTTTCTTTCCTTGTCAACTTCAACTTTATAGTTTCTGATGTCAGCTTCGTTGACTCCTGCGTGAGCGAGAGCTGCTGCTTTGGCATCATCCTTCGTCACCTTTACCTCAGCTGCCTGAGCAGGAGGTGCAGGATTTTCTGAAGATTTTTCAGGCTTTGTTACTTCTTTTGCTATATTGTGATGTGAATTAGGCTCGTTGGGATTGTTTGATTTTAATGCTTCATGGCTGCTGTTTTTTGCAAAACCTGCAAGCACCAATGCTGCTGCGACCAATGCAACAACCAAAAATACTGATAATTTCTTCATAAATTTTACCTCCTTTTATGTATTGGATTTTTGTATATAAAAAGGGGAGTAAGCTTTGAACTTACTCCCCGTAGTTATTAACCGAAATATCTCTCAAGAAGACCCTGGAATGCTTTTCCATGTCTTGCTTCGTCTCTTGCCATCTCGTGAACTGTATCGTGGATAGCATCGAGGTTAGCTGCCTTAGCTCTCTTTGCAAGGTCAAATTTACCTGCTGTTGCGCCGTTTTCAGCTGCAACTCTGAGCTCGAGGTTCTTCTTTGTTGAGTCTGTTACAACTTCGCCGAGGAGCTCTGCAAACTTTGCTGCGTGCTCTGCTTCTTCATATGCTGCCTTCTCCCAGTAAAGACCGATTTCAGGATAGCCTTCACGGTGAGCAACTCTTGCCATTGCAAGATACATACCAACTTCTGTGCATTCACCTTCAAAGTTTGCACGAAGGTCCATAATGATGTCTTCTGAAACGCCCTGAGCTACGCCTACAACATGCTCAGCTGCCCAAGCCATACCTTCTGTCTGCTTGTTGAATTTCTCTGCAGGAACCTTACACTGGGGGCAGAATTCAGGTGCTGAATCTCCCTCGTGAACATAACCGCATACGCTGCATACCCATTTTGCCATAATAATTTACCTCCAAATAAATTTTTATAAATTTGTTTTTTATTATAAACAGCCGTTACATACACCGATGAATGTGATCATATGTGATGTAATTCTGCCATCTACAAAATCATGTGCTTTTTTTTCGATATCCTCCATAACG
>JAZORX010000251.1:0-1372 GCA_045656845.1 Acutalibacteraceae bacterium
AGATTTCGGCATATCCATATTGAAATCTACGCTTTCAAGGTCGATATTTGAAAGGTCGTCTATAAGCTCAATATTCTGATTTTCAAGAGTTTCATAGAATTTGTCAAGCTCTTCAATATCGATATCCATATCGATGAGAGCCTGGTCAATTTCCTGAGAAGTGAGCTTACCTGTCACCTTTCCTTTTTCAAGCAGAAGCTTGAGGGGTGACTTTTTTTCAGTTGTCGGTGTGGGTGTTAATTTTTCCATGAACAGTTCTCCTTTATTAATCGTCCGTTTTTTTAAACAGTTTTCTGAAATCTTCATCGCTGAGTTCAGCAACATTGACTGCTGAATTCTTTGATTTTTCTTGTTTTAAAACTTTTATACAATCGTTGCACTCGGCAACGGTATTGCTTATAGATCCTCCCATAGCTTCAAACTGAGCAATCCTGCCCATTTCTTCGGGAGTAAACTCTGCGCAGAACATTGAAAGTTCAATGCTTCTGCCATCATCAAGACGGGAAGACAATGCTTTATAAACCCTCTTGTTGAAATCCGTTACAAACAGATCCTCGCTCAGATCGTCTTTGATTTTTCTGTAAAAATCAGGATTGATCATAAGACTTGAAAGCAAGGTTTCCTCTGCCTTTGCAGCTCTGAAATGCTTTGCTTTATCAGGGTTTATTGTATCTTTCGGCGTAACGGTTTCTTTTACGATTTCGTTAAAGCGAAGCTTTTTCTCTGCCTCGGCTTTTCTTTTGTATGCACGCTTGATTTCAAGCATAATTGCATCCTTGCTGATCTGCATTTCCGAAGCAAGTTTTGATGCATATGCGTCCTGCTCAATCGGATTAGCCGAAGCGAGTGTAGCTGCAATTGCCGTAAGAAATTTCGTTTTTCCGTCGATTGATTCGAGGTCGTATTTGTCACGCTCACGAAGAATACTGTATTCAATATCATTCGCTGCACCGTCAATCAGACTTCTGAATTTTTCTTTACCGAATTTTTTAATGATCTCGTCGGGGTCTTTGCCACCTGTCAGCTTAAGGACACGGATTCTCACTCCGGTCTTACTGAAGATATCTATCGCTCTTTTCGTTGCTTTCTGACCTGCTTCGTCAGAGTCATAAGAAAGCACGACCTCATCTGCATAACGGGCGACAAGCCTTGCCTGCTCCTGCGTAAGCGCAGTGCCGAGACAGGCTATCGCATTGGTAAACCCTGCCTGATGAAGAGCTATAACGTCCATATAACCCTCTGCAACTATTATCTGCGAAGGATTACCGTTTTTCGCAAAATTCAGAGCAAAAACACCGTTGCTTTTTTTATAGACCATTGTATCGGAAGTGTTAATATATTTCGGCTTTGAATCATCAAGAACTCGTCCGCC
>JAZORX010000252.1:0-8280 GCA_045656845.1 Acutalibacteraceae bacterium
AGTCAGAGCGTAACAATCGTAAGTGGTCAGACTGCAACGGTCAACTTCTCCAACACCTTAAAGCGTGGCGACCTCAAGGTAACCAAGACTTCTGAGGACGGCCTCGTAGAAGGCGTACAGTTTAAACTCACAGGTACATCCCTCAGCGGTGAAAAGATTGAGCAGTTCGCAGTAACCAACGCAAAAGGTATCGCAACCTTCTCTGATGTCCTTATCAGTGGCAATGTGAAATACACCTTGTCCGAAGTAAACACCGCAGAGCGATACGAAGTTCCTGCTTCTCAGTCTGTGGCTGTTGAGTGGAATAAGGTGACCGAAACCTCCGTATATAACAAACTCAAGCGCGGTGATTTGAAGATCACCAAAACGAGTGAAGACGGTATGGTTGAAGGCGTTAAGTTCCGCTTGACTGGAACCTCTCTCAGCGGTGAGAAAATCGACTTGACTGCTACCACCAATGCAAACGGTGTGGCACTCTTCGAAGATATCCTCATCACTGGTCATTCCACCTATACCGTAACTGAGGTTGACACCAAGGCGTATTATATCGCCCCTGTAGCTCAGTCGGTTTCTATCGCATGGAATGAAGTTACCAACAAGTCGTTCTATAACGAACTCAAGCGTGGCTCTCTCCGTGTACAGAAGACTTCCGAAGATGGATTCGTGGAAGACATGAGATTCCGTCTCACCGGAACCTCTGATTCTGGCATTAAGGTAGACGAAACTGTCTATACCGATGCAAACGGCGTTGCTCTGTTCGAAGATATCCTCATCGGCAAGAACTATGTACTGACAGAGGAAAAAACGCCTATCCGTTATGTCGTACCTGCTAAGCAGACTGTGGATATTGCGTGGAACAGCGTAACAGGTGCATCCGTTGAGAACATCCTCAAGAAATGGCGTGCTGACGTATTCAAGGTGGACGGCTATCTCTATTGGGGAAATCCCGAAGATGATAACGGTCTTGTTCCCGTGTTGATGTCCGCAAGTCCTTCTGCTAAAAGTGCAGCCGATGAACTCGGTTGGCCTTACGGCGAAACTCAGGGCGATGCAACCCTCGAAGGTGCAGTATACGGTGTGTATAAAAACGGTGATCTCGTTGACACCTACACAACCGATAAGAACGGATGGTTCATTACCAAGTATTATCCCTGCGGCGATAATAACGAGTGGACTATCAAGGAAATCTCTGCAAGCGAAGGTTATTTGCTCGATCCTACCGTTTACTATGTGGATGCTCATCCCGGTAACTATACCGTAGAGCTTAACACCGAGTATATCGACGTCTATGAAGCAATCATCCGTGGTAAGATTTCTATCATCAAACACGCTGACGATGGATCGACTCAGATTGAGCATCCCGAAGAAAATGCAGTCTTTGAGGTATTCCTCAAGAGTGCAGGATCCTATGAGAATGCAAGAGAAACTGAAAGAGCATTGCTCGTGACAGATCAGTATGGTTTTGCCGAAACTCCCGACTGGTTGCCTTATGGTGTTTACACCGTGAAGCAGACCAAAGGACTTGAAGGCAAAGAACTTATGCCGGCATTTGATGTGAACATCTGTGAGGACGGCGAAACCTATCGATACCTCATTAACAACGCCACCTTTGAAGCTGAAATTGAAATCGTGAAGAAGGACGCGGAAACCGGAAAGGTTATCCCTGCCTCCGGTATCGGTTTCAAGGTTCGCAACACCGACACTGGCGAGTATGTTGTTCAGCACATCAACTATCCCACTCCGATGGATATCGAAATCTATTACACTGATGCAAGCGGAAAGCTCATGCTTCCTTATGCGCTCCCTTACGGCAATTACGAAATCATTGAGCAGAACACCTGCTTCGGTTATGTGCTTGACAGCACTCCCGTAGCCTTCAAGGTTGACGGTTCTACCGATCTCGTAACTGTGGTTAAGTCGAACTACGCGCAGAAAGGAACAATCACCATTTCCAAGTTCGGCGAAGTCTTCTCCTCTGTGGTTGAAAAGGACGGCATCTATCAGCCTGTGTATGAAATCAAAGGCTTGGAAGGTGCAGTCTACGAAGTAATCGCAATCGAAGATGTAATCACCTTGGACGGCACTACCCGATACACCAAAGGTCAGGTAGTTGCTACTATTACGACCGGTAAAGACGGCAAGGCTACAACCGAGCCTCTCTACCTCGGCAAGTATGAAATTCGTGAAGTCAAGGCTCCTTACGGTATGGTGCTTAACACCGAACCCGTGAACGTGGAACTTGTCTATGCTGGAGAGCATGTGGAGATCACCGAAACCTCTGCATCCTTCACCAATGAGCGACAGAAGATGGTAATCGACCTCAAGAAGACTATGGAGAACGATGAAATCTTCGGTATCGGTATGAACGGTGAGATTACCAATGTACAGTTCGGTTTGTATGCAGCCGAGGATATGACTGCCGCTGATGGTAAGGTCATCCCCAAGGATGCACTCATCGAAACCGCATACTGCGATGAGAACGGCAACATCGTATTTGTTACCGATCTTCCCGTAGGTGCAAGCGTATATGTCAAAGAAATCCACACCGACTGCCACTATGTACTGAACGATGAATCCTTCAAGGTAGACTTCGACTATGCAGGTCAGGAAACCGAAACTGTCCGTGAATCCGTAAACGGCGGCGAAGCAATCGAAAATGAAATCCTTCGTGGCACTATTGTCGGCAAGAAGATTGATGAAGACGGCTTCACCATCTGCGGTGCATTGTTCGGCCTCTTCCGTGCGGATGCAACCGAGTTTACCGAAGACACGGCAATCCTCACTTGTGAATCCAACGAAATTGGCATCTTCTATTTCGAAAATGTACCTTTCGGCAATTGGATTGTTCGTGAAATCAAGGCAGCTCCTGCCTTCGTTCTCAACGAAACCAATTACGAGATCACTATCGATGAAGACGGCGAAACCGTGGAAATCGAGGTTGAGAACAAGTTTATCACTGGCTCTGTTCAGACCATCAAGGTAGACAAGGACTATCCCGAAAACACCCTTGCCGGTGCCGTGTTCGAAATCTATGTCGATGTCGACAACAATAAGGAATTCGACAAGGAAATCGACCTGCTCGTTGGTGAGATGACTGAGGGCGAAAACGGTATTCACACCTATGAGAACCTTCGCTACAACGGATACTTCCTTTATGAGAAGACCGCACCCGAAGGCTTCCTCAAAGACGATGGTTATTACTATTTCGAAATCCGTGTAAACGGCGAAGTGGTAACCGTTGAAAACGAAGCTGGCGTTGGTTTCATCAATCAGGCAATCAAGGGCAATGTCGAACTCACCAAGGTGGATGCTGAAAAGACCGACACCAAACTCGGTGGCGCAGTCTTTAAGATCTACGCAGATACCAATGCAAATGGCAAGCACGATGTTGACGATGAGTTTGTAACAGAGCTTACCGATACAGAAGGCGTTTACCGTGCAGAAGGTATCCGCTACGGTAATTACTACTGCATTGAGGAATCCGCACCCGAAGGCTTTGTCGGTGACACCAAGGCTTACTATTTCGAGATCCGTACCAATGGTGAAACAATTGTAATCGCAAACACTGAGGATGGTCTCTTCACTAATAAGCCTATCACCGGTGAACTCGAAATCACTAAGACTGATATCGCAGATGGTAAACCTCTTGCAAATGTCGGTTTCCGCATCAAAGATGCAGATGGCAACATCGTAATCGAAGGTTATACTGACGAGAACGGTATCGCCAAGTTCACTCTCCGCTATGGTAAGTACACCTACACCGAATTCAAATGCTTGGATGGTTACTATGCTAACACTGAGGAATACCCCTTCGAAATCAAGGAAGACGGTCAGATCATTAAGGCAACAATGACCAATGAGAAGATCCCTGTTCCCGAAAATCCTCAGACTGGTGATAACTCCAACATTGGCTTCTGGATCGGTCTTGCCGCTGTTGCCCTCGGCGGTCTTGTTGCAACCGTAATTATCGGTATCAAGCGCAAGAAAGATGATGAGGAAGACTAATGATGAAAAAGGTGTATATCTGCGCACCTCTCGGTGGTGACGTGATCGTCAATCTTGATAACGTCAAGAGATATACCCGATATGCATTAATGTGTGGCACGGCTCCGGTCGTGCCACATTTTTATGCTCTCTGCCTTGACGATGATATTCAAGAAGAACGAGAAATCGGGTTAGCCGCCGGACTCGGTATGCTTTGGTTTTGCGATGAGTTGTGGGTGTGCGGAGAAAAGGTTACCGAGGGCATGCAAAAGGAAATCCAATTCTGCAAACATCTCAACATCAAAATCCGTCATGTAAGTGAAAAAGAAATCCGTAAGAAAATTGGAGGTATCAGTTATGAATAAGAAACTCGTAAGAATTTTGCTCTGTGTAGCAATGGTCACCCTTATCCTGTCCGCATTCTCCATGACTGCATTTGCAGCTGGTGATGTGGCAGGTGCAATCGAAAGCACATGGAACACTGCGAAAGAGCAGGTTAAGACGGTAGTCAACAACGTGGTATTTCCTGTGGTGGATATGATCCTTGCCATTCTCTTCTTCGTGAAGGTCGGCACAGCATACTTCGACTACAGAAAGCACGGTCAGTTTGAATTTACCGCACCTGCAATCCTGTTCGCATGTCTCATCTTCACCCTTACCGCACCCCTCTATATCTGGACTATTATCTAAGCGAGGTGTCGGTATGAACTTTTTTGAAGGCGAACTCAGACGAATGTTTGGCGATGCTGAAAATATCAGCGATGCCGTATTTGTCGGAAAGACCATGCTTGGCAAACTGGATGATGAATTGCGTGTAAAAGCGCAATTCATCTCCACGCATATATCCAAGCATTATGATGCTATTCAAGTATCAATTATCAACCGTTCTGATGGCGTGGTGGACAAGGAAACGATGCTCTTTGGAGATATTATCGGACAGAAGAACACCAACATTTCAGGACGTGTCAATCCTTATATGTGGGAAGAAAGTGCCGGTAAAGCATATTGGTATACGCCTGTGTCTATCTCCGAAAAGGCACAGATTGCAGATACCGTGCTTGACTATGTCGAGATGTTTCAGGAAGAAAATCTTGCCATGCAATTCAAATAAAGGAGGTTAACGGCTTATGTTTCAATGGCTCGGAGATATCATCAGTGGCATAGGTGATGCCATTGGCGGTACGTTTGAAGGAATCAGCGATGCACTTGCCAACAGCATATTTGAGGCCATGCTCGCTTGGCTCTACGAAACCATTTACGATGCCATAGCCGACTTCTTCGAACTGATGGGAAACATGGGTGCTGAAATCTTTGACTTGGCGTGGGTTCAGGCAACCGTCAAACTGTTTACGCTGTTTGGATGGTCGCTCTTTGTAGCTGGCTTGGTCGTAGCGATATTTGATGTAGCAATCGAGTATCAAAACGGCCGTGCCAGTCCCAAAACAACCGCACTAAATATCCTCAAAGGTTTCTTTGCCTGTTCGCTGATAGGCGTAGTCCCGATAGAACTGTACAAGTTCTGCATCACACTGCAAAACACCTTTGCTCACGATCTGGCAGCCCTTGGTGGTGCAAGTCAATCCTTTGAACTTGGCATCACAGCAAAAGGTGTGTTGGTGGGCAGTTTCTTCGCCGGCAACCTAACCTCACAGTTAGGATTATTAAGCCTACTCTGTATGATTGCATTTGCTTACTGCGTAATAAAGATATTCTTTCAGAACATCAAGCGCGGTGGTATTTTGCTTGTACAGATGTCTGTAGGCGCACTCTATATGTTCTCTGTACCGAGAGGATATACAGACGGCTTCGTGCAGTGGATAAAACAGGTTTGTGCTATCTGCTTGACAGCATTTATGCAGACAACCTTGCTTTACCTTGGACTAATGACCTTCCCGTCAAATATGTTACTTGGTCTCGGCATTATGCTTGCAGCTAATGAAGTGCCGAAGATCGCACAGCAGTTCGGCTTGGATACCAGTGTCAGAGTGAATATGATGAGTGTTGTACACGCATCTTCGACTGCGGTCAACCTTACTCGTTCTCTGGCAAAAGCAAAGTAACGGAGGTATGTAAATGACACAATATCTTTATCCTCAGAACCTCAAAGCCACAGCAAACCTGTGGCTTTGGAGTCTTAAAGACTTTTTAATCTTAGGCATTGCAGCTTTGCTGTCCATCATCCTTTTGGTGAACACAGGCTTTGCAATTCCTGCCGCCGCAACCTTGTGTTACGGCTTCTTGACAATCAGGATGGATGAAACGACTATCCTTGATTTCATAAAATACGCTGTGAGGTATTTTATATCCACACAGCAATACTTTGAATGGAGGTGACCGCAGTGGCTAAAAACACCACACAGAAAAAGAGAAAAGGACAGTCGGTGCAAGATCTCATCGGCATCAAGACCTTCACGAAATATGGCCTTGAAACCACTAAGGGAGAACTGCTTTTTTATCAGGTAGCACCCACCAACATCTCGGTTTTGTCCTATGCCAATATCGAGATTAAAATCCGTCATCTGATGATGGTGCTGTCTTCCATTCCCGATATCGAAATTGTCTGCACCGACTCGTCTGAATGTTTCGATGACAACAAATTGTTCCTGCACGACCGCTATGACGAGGAAACCAATCCCAAAGTGCGAAAGCTCATCAAGAAGGACATCGAATTCCTTGACCAAATCCAAATGGAAATGGCAACGGCTCGACAGTTCCTCTTCATCGCAAGATGCAAGAAGATGAAACCCTCGCAGGTGTTCAGAACGGCAAACAGCATCGAGCAGACTATCACCGAGCAAGGCTTTGAAACACACAGGCTGAAGAAGGACGAAATCAAACGTTTCCTCGCCTTGTATTTCGATGCTTCTATGAACGGCGAACAGATGCCGGATGTGGACGGAGAACAGTACTTCGAGGTGACGGACAATGATGAGGAAGATTAGCATAATTCTTTGTCTTCTGTTGTCGGCGGTTCTCGCCGTTGCTGTTTTCAAGATCGTACAGACGATGAATATACAGCAGAAAGAAAAAGAAGACTTTCAAATCATTGCCGAGCTTGTAGAAACACCGCCGACTTCCGATGAAACGAGCAGTACAACTGCCACACAGGAAAACAAAAAAGAAACAAAACCCACCCGAAACATTGCGCCTGTACTCAATCAGAACGCAGACTGTATCGGGTGGATTTTTATTGACGGCACAAACATCAACTATCCTGTGATGCACACACCCGATAATCCACAGAAATACCTGCGAATGAGTTTTGAGAAGAAATACAGTCAGTCGGGTGTACCGTTTCTTGACGGAAGGTGCAGCTTGCAAAACGGCAACCTCATCATCTACGGACACAATATGAAGAACGGAACAATGTTCTCCGATCTAAAAAAGTACCTCGACACCGCCTATCGAGAAGCTCACAAAACGATTGAGTTTCAAACGGCAGACGGTGTCTTTTTGTTTGAGGTGACCAATGTAATACGGACAAACATCACAGATGAAAGGTACAACCAAATCAATTCAACAGACGGTCGCATTCTCGCATTGTCAACTTGCTATGGCAGTACAAAGAGCGACCGTCTACTCATTATTGCAAAGGAGGTTACGACCTAATATGGCCAAGAAACCAAAAGTATTAACTCCCGAACAAGTCGAGGAAATTCGCACAAAAGACTTCTTCGACTGCATCCTGCCCGGAACCGTAAAGTTCTTTACCGACCGCTACACTGTCGGTGACAGTCACAGAAGCGTGTGGGTAGTCCGTGAGTATCCGCCTTCTACTGACGGGCAAGCATTGCTCTCGCAGCTTGCGGATAGAAACGGCGTTACGCTCCGCTTCTTTTTCAGGCTCGTAGAAGCTGTTGAGCAGAGAAAAATCGTTCAGAATGCTATGCGTAGAAACAAGATGAAGTCCAACGGAAACGATGTGAATGAAACCATTGAAGCCGAAGGAAACCTTCAAGACGTTGTCGAAATGCTTGCGAACCTTCGCAAGAACCGTGAATGTCTGTTGCATTGTTCGGTATTCATCGAACTGAAAGCGAAAAGTTTGGAAGGACTCCGTGAACTCCAAGGCGAAATCGCAATGGAACTCACTCGCTCCAAACTCTCAGTGGACAGATTAACCCTCCGTCAGAAAGAAGGGTTTCTTTCTGTTCTGCCCGTGGGCTTCAATCAGTTCGGCGCACAGTATGAACGAGTGCTTCCGGTGTCAAGCGTTGCGAATTTGTTTCCCTTTAACTTTTCGGGTAAGACCGATCCTAAAGGCATCTACCTCGGACGTGACAAGTTCGGCACAAA
>JAZORX010000253.1:0-2133 GCA_045656845.1 Acutalibacteraceae bacterium
GATGGTGTTCATGACTGATAAAATTATAGCCTTTGATGAATGCTATGATGGTGGCAGCCTTTCTGTTGATTACACCGATATAGAAGCTGCTCAGGTAAAACGACTTTATGGTAATGCTGTTTTTAAAGCTAAATTAAAAAACGGAAAGAAAAAAATGCTCTTGCGTTTCTCTTATGCGGCGGCTGAAGTCGCTGATGCTGCGGCTGTATTTGTAAACGCTGTTAACGAGGGCAAGGATTTAACAGATGAGTTCGAAACTGTTAAATCTGTTTATCATAAGCAACGTTGCTTCTGTCCCAAATGCGGAAGAAAGCTCCCCAACCCTGAGGCAGAATGTATCAACTGTTCAGGCAAAGGAAAGCTTGTTTCAAAATTCGGTAAATATGTTATTCCCGAAAAGAAATCCTTGTTTATCTGTATGCTTCTTTCGGTTGCAGCAACGGGACTTTCTCTCGTTCCGCCTTACATAACAAAGATAATGGTGGACGATGTTATCCCCAACAAGAATGCCTCTATGCTTATAAAGGTTTTAGCCGTTCTTCTGGGAATATATATTCTTCAATATGTAATGAATGGTTTTCGTTCCTATCGTCTGCGCCTTGCAGGTGACAGAATAACCCTCAACCTGAAAAAGGATATTTATGAAAAGGCACAATATCTGCCCTTGAGTTTCTATGATAAAATCTCAACAGGCTCTGTTATCAACAGGGTCAATTCCGATGCATCGGTGATCCAGAACTTTGTTATGAAGATCTCTCAGGAAGCAATAGTGCAGGGATTCACCCTCGTCGGTCTTATTATAATTATGCTCAGTATGAACTGGAAGCTGACCTTATTTTCGCTCATTCCCATTCCTACTGTTGTCGTCGTCGCAAAAATATTCACCAAAACAATCAAGCCAAAATATATGCGACTTTGGCGTCGGGGCTCTGCGATTTCAACCATTCTCGCAGATACTATACCCGGTGTACGAATTGTAAAAGCTTTCACCAACGAAAAAAGCGCTATCCGAAAGTTTGACTCATACTGTGACGAATGGTATCGGGAAGATAAAAAGGTTGCTGCCCCCGCAGCTGTTTTCCCTTCCGTTATCACCTTCCTTGTAACCTGTGGATCCCTCGTTATCTGGTTCATCGGTGGTGAAATGGTTATCGGTGGTCAGAGTGACATCACTCTCGGTCTTCTTGTTTCATTCATTTCTTACGCAAGTATGTTTTACACTCCCGTTAACTTCTTTGCAAATATCGGTGACACTTACCAGAACACACTTGCTTCGGCAGAAAAGATCCTCGATATTCTCGATGCCGAACCCGAACACAACTTCGGCGAAGGAAATACTGAGCCAAAGCTTGACGGCAAAATAGAATTCAGAAATGTCAACTTCGCTTTTGACCGTTCCAAAAAGGTGCTTTCGAATATCAACCTTACAATTGAACCCGGCGATGTTGTCGGAATCGTCGGCACTACGGGTTCGGGCAAATCGACTCTCATCAACCTTCTTATGCGTTACTACGATGAATATGACGGTGAGATTTTTATTGATGGTGAAAATATCCGTAACATCGATATGGATTATTACAGAAACTCCATCGGTTTCGTTCAGCAGGAGCCGATGATGTTCAGAGATACTATCTTTAACAATATCGCTTACGGAAGCAACAACACAAAGGTTGAGCAGGTTCTTTATGCTGCAGAGGTTGCAAATGCTCACGGCTTCATCTCGAAGATGCCTGATGCTTATGATACAATGCTTGGCGAAAGAGGCGTCGGCCTTTCAGGTGGTGAGAAACAGAGAGTTTCTATTGCAAGAGCCGTTCTTAAAAATCCGAGTATCCTTATTTTCGACGAAGCTACGGCTGCTGTTGACTCTGAAACTGAAAATCTTATTCAGAGTGCAATTGAAAGGCTGATCAGTGGAAGAACAACGATTATGATCGCACACCGTCTTTCAACTCTTCGCAAGGCAAACAAAATCGTTGTTGTTGATAAGGGAGAAATCGTTGAATGTGGTACACCCGATGAGCTTATGGCTCTCAAGGGCAAGTATTATAAGCTGATTGAGATTCAGTCTATGGGCGACCTGCTCAGAAAGAAAAAAGAGGAAGAAAACTTTGAATAAGGAGATGTGAAATA
>JAZORX010000254.1:0-2899 GCA_045656845.1 Acutalibacteraceae bacterium
GTAAGCATATGCCCGTTTCTGCACCTCAGAAAGAAACTGCGTTTGCGATAATTCAGTTTTCACATCTGCTGTAAAGGACATAATTTCACCTGTTATTTTTCAATATCTCTGTGTTTAACCGAAACTGAGTTTCCGAGAGCAGCAAGGCTGTCTTTAATCTGCTCTGCAAAGCATACGGAGCGATGTCTTCCACCTGTGCAGCCTATTGCAATAATAAGCTGGCTCTTGCCCTCCTGCCTGTAAAGAGGAACGGAATACTGAACAAGATCATCAATCTTTTTGAGCAACATTTTTGACTGCTCAAATTTCATAACAAAATCACTTACATCCTTTTCAAGACCTGTATGATACTTCAGCTCGGGGATATAGAACGGATTTGGAAGACAGCGCACATCAAAAACTAAGTCAGCATCCGTCGGGATACCGTATTTGAATCCGAAAGACATACAGGAAATTTTAATTGACTGCTCAGGATTTTCAAGAAACAAGTCAATAACCCTCTGCTTACATTCGGCAACCGTCGTCTTTGAAGTGTCTATAGTATAGTCTGCAATAGCTCGGATATTTCTCATAATTTCCCTTTCACTGCTTATGCATGCCGAAAGTGAGCCTTCGCACTGCTCAAGCAAGGGATGCTTTCTTCTCGTCTGATTATAGCGATTGATGATAACATCATCAGCTGCATCTATAAAAAGAATTTTATATTTATAATTCATTTTCTCAAGGATTTCAAATGTATTTTTGAAATCCTTGAGTGAATTTTCGCCAACTCGGATATCCGTAACCGTTGCGATTTTCTGATTTGTGTCGTGTGAGGTGTTTATAAACTGCGCTATTGTAGGAATAAGCGCAGGTGGCATATTGTCTGCACAAAAATATCCCAGATCCTCAAGTGCATCGGTAACGGCAGACTTACCTGAGCCTGACATACCCGTTACTATCAACAATTCCATTTATATCTCCCCTTTTGCCGTAGGTTAATTTTCTTCGATGAGTCTGACCTCGGGCTCAATTACTACACCCTTCTTTTCAAAAACAGTTTTCTGAACAAGGTCAATAAGCTTCATAACATCATCCGAAGTTGCACCGCCTTTATTGATAATAAAGCCTGCGTGCTTTTCGCTTACCTGAGCTCCGCCGACAGCTGCACCCTTGAGTCCGCATTCATCTATAAGGGCTGCCGCAAAATAGCCGACAGGTCTTTTGAAGGTACTTCCTGCACTGGGATATTCAAGAGGCTGCTTATCCTTTCTGCGCTGAAGAAGATCCATCATTTTAGCTTTAATTGCAGCCTTATCGCCTTTCTCAAGCTTCAAAAGAAGCTTTGTTATGATAAAGCCGTTGTGCTCGTATGCACTTGTACGGTAAGCAAGACCAAGCTCGTCTCCACTGAGCTTTCCTTCATTACCGTCAGTATCAATATGACTGCAGGAAACGAGAACATCCTTCATTTCACCGTCATATGCACCTGCGTTCATATATGCTGCGCCACCGGCACTACCCGGAATACCGAAAGCAAACTCAAGACCGGTCAGCTCCTTTTCAAGAGCAAAATTACAGACCTTTGAAAGGGTTATTCCTGCGTCGCATTCGATTATTCCGTCGCCGAGATAACGAACACCTGCATCAGTGCGACACATATTGATAACTACCGTATCAAGACCCTTATCGGAAATAAGCATATTGCTTCCGTTTCCAAGAATCATAGGCTTTATGCCTTCATCCTTACAGATTTTAACGATCTTTTTAAGGCATTCATCCGAGCAAGGAGTTACCATAAGACGGGCATTGCCACCTATTTTAAACGTCGTATAATCACGCATCGGAACATCCCATTCAGCCTTACAGCCGATGGAAGTAACCAATTCATATACTTTATCGAAATTCATAAAATGACCTCGTTAAATTATTCCGCAAGAGCTGCACCGATGATACCTGCATCGTTGCCGAGAACTGCTTTGCAGATCTTAGTCTGCTTCTTGGCATACTTTGTGTAGCACTCTTTTACTACAAATTCTCTGATAGGATCAAGAAGATTGTCGCCCTCGTTACTGATACCGCCACCGATACAGATTACTTCGGGCTGGAAGATATTTACAATATTGGTTACACCGATTGCAACATACTTGATGTACTGATCAACAACCTGCTTAGCTGCCTCATCGCCTTCATACATTGCGCTGAATGCTGTTCTGCCGCTTGCGTTTTCAATCTTACCTTCGCAGATATCCCACATTTTGCTGTCAGGACACTCGAGCATCTTAGCCTTTGTCTGAGAAATGAGTGCCGTTGCAGAAGCGTAGCGCTCCCAACAACCCTTTCTTCCGCAGTTGCACTGCTCACCATCAACAACGATTGTTGTATGGCCCATTTCGCCTGCAGCATCATTTGTACCACCAAGAACTTTACCACCTACGATGATGCCGCTGCCTACACCCGTACCGAGAGTAACTGCAACAAGATTCTTAACACCGTTACCTGCGCCTGCGTATGCTTCACCGAGAGCTGCAGCGTTTGCATCATTTTCAAAAACGCAAGCCTTGCCGATTCTCTCTTCGAGGAGCTTGTTAGCAGGAACATTATTGAAATCAAGGTTATTTGAAAATTCAATCAGGCCTTCCTCTTTATTTACAGAGCCCGGAGTACCGACACCGACGAATGAAATATCATCCATTGTAAGACCTGCATCTTCAACAGCCATATTAATAGCCTTTGCAATATCATCAAAAATCTCTTCGGCCGGACGGGGTGCGTTTGTCTTAACCTTGCCTCTGCCTATGATTTTGTAATTTTCGTCAACTACACCTACGGCGATATTTGTACCACCGAGATCAACACCAATTCTGTACATTATAAATTCCTCCAAAAATTAAAAATTATGCCATATTTCAAGCTCATC
>JAZORX010000255.1:0-8611 GCA_045656845.1 Acutalibacteraceae bacterium
GTTCTTGAAGAAGAAGGTTCTATTCAGAATCCCGAAAATCCCGTTATGCAGGTAAAAGACGGTGAAATCAGTTTTGAAAATGTAAGCTTTTCATATTCTTCAAAGGCAGAAAGAAAAACTCTTGAGAATATCAGTCTCTCAGTAAAATCAGGCGAAACTGTTGGTATTATCGGATCAACCGGAAGCAGTAAAACATCGCTCATTCAGCTTATTTCCAGACTCTATGATGTTGATGAAGGTTCTGTAAAGGTTGGAGGAATTGATGTAAGGGAGTATGATGTGAAAACTCTCAGAGATGCAGTTTCTGTTGTTTTGCAGAAAAATGTTCTTTTCTCAGGCACGGTAAGCGAAAACCTCAGATGGGGCAACAAGGATGCTACGGACGAAGAAATCCGCAGAGCCTGTATGCTTGCTCAGGCTGACGATTTTGTTTCAGCTATGCCCGATGGATATGATACAATGATTGAACGTGGCGGTGCCAATGTTTCGGGTGGTCAGAAGCAGCGTCTTTGTATTGCACGAGCTTTGCTTAAAAAGCCGAAGATCCTTATTCTTGATGACTCAACAAGTGCTGTTGACACAAAGACCGATGCCCTGATCAGAAAGGCTTTCAGAGAGGAAATTCCTGATACGACAAAGATTATCATTGCACAGAGAATTTCTTCAGTTCAGGATGCAGATAAAATCATCGTTATTGATAACGGAACAATAAACGGTGTCGGCACTCACGATGAGCTTCTCAAAACCAATGAGATTTATCGTGAAGTATTTGAAACCCAGACAAAGGCAGGTGATTTCGATGATTAAACCGGGAGCTAAGCAGCCTCCGATGCCTAAAGGAGCGAGACCAAAGCCGAAGAAAGGCACTTTTAAAAGAGTAATAAAATATCTTTTTGCAGAGTATAAGTTCCTTCTTACAGTCGCAATCATATGCGTTCTTTTCTCAACACTTGCATCGACTTCAGCCAGCCTTTTCCTGAATCAGATCATTGCAAGAATCGAAGCAGGTCTGCAGATAGGCTGGAATGATGAAACGCAAAAGAGCATAGTTTCTTTGTTGGCTGTAATGGGCGGAATTTATGTTGCAGGACTTATTGCAACCTTTACGCAGGGCAGAGTTATGGCTGTTGTTACGCAGAATTTCCTTAACTCAATGCGTAAAAAAATGTTTTCAAAGATGCAGAACCTTCCTATAAAATATTTTGACACTCATCCTCACGGCGATACGATGTCTTATTATACAAATGATATCGACACTCTCCGTCAGCTCGTTTCGCAGGCAGTGCCGTCGTTGATAATGTCGGCTCTTACGATTACGGTTCTTGTTGCCTATATGCTTTATCTCAGCATCTGGATGACTCTCGTCGTTTTTGCCGCTGTTATTGCCATGATGTTTGTTGTAAAGCATGTTGGTGGCAATTCATCAAAATATTTCCTCCGTCAGCAGAAAGCTATAGGTGAAACCGAAGGCTTTGTTGAAGAAATGATGAGCGGTCAGAAGGTTGTAAAAGTTTTCAATCACGAAGAAGAGTGCTGTAAAGACTTTGATGAAATCAACGACAGACTTTTTAACGAAGCTTCAAAAGCGCACAGCTTTGCAAATATCCTTATGCCGATTATGGGTAATATAGGTAATATTCTCTATGTTATAATTGCTTTTATCGGTGGTATTCTTATACTTTCACCTAATGTAAACAATTTGTCTCTTTCCGGTCAGGCGCTCGGTCTTGCTGTTGTTATTCCTTTTATAAATATGACAAGACAGTTCACAATGAACATTACGCAGATTTCTCAGCATTTCAACCATATCATCATGGCTCTTGCAGGTGCAGAAAGAATTTTTGAGCTTATGGACGAAGAGCCTGAAGTGGATGAGGGCTATGTAACTCTTGTTAATGCAAGGGAAGTTGACGGTGAAATTGTTGAGTGTGAAGAGAGAACAGGCGTCTGGGCGTGGAAACATCCTCATAGAGACGGAACTGTTACCTATACAAAACTCAAGGGTGATGTCCGTATGGAAAATATGGACTTTGGTTATACTCCCGAAAAGCTTGTTCTTCACGATGTAACACTCTATGCTGAGCCCGGTCAGAAGGTTGCTTTCGTAGGTGCTACGGGTGCAGGTAAAACAACCGTAACAAATCTTATCAACCGTTTCTATGACGTTGCAGACGGTAAAATCAGATATGACGGCATCAACATCAACAAAATCCAGAAGAGTGCTTTGCGTCGTTCTCTCGGTATCGTTCTTCAGGAAACAAATCTCTTTACGGGAACGGTTATGGATAATATCCGTTACGGTAAGCTTGATGCGACGGATGAAGAATGTATCGCAGCTGCAAAGCTCGCGAATGCGCACGATTTCATAACCCGTCTTCCTGAAGGATACAATACGATGCTCACCTCGAACGGTGCAAATCTTTCTCAGGGTCAGCGTCAGGTTCTTTCGATTGCACGATGTGCAGTTGCTGATCCTCCCGTTATGATTCTTGACGAAGCAACATCATCTATTGATACCCGAACAGAAGCTATCGTTCAGCAGGGTATGGACGCTCTTATGAAAGGCAGAACGGTATTTGTTATTGCACACAGACTTTCTACTATCCAGAATTCCGATGTTATTATGGTTCTTGAAAAAGGAAGAATCATAGAACGAGGAAATCATGATAAGCTCATTGAAGAGCAAGGAAAATACTATCAGCTCTACACCGGTAATTTTGCAAACAATTAAAAAAATCCGACGCATTTGTATTGAAAAAAACAAATGTGTCGGATATAATACCTTTTACCATTATTTTTATTTCACGGAGAAATATCATGCTTCAGCTTTATTGGTCAGTCGCTGCGTTGATTGACTTTCTTATTGTTTATAATTTAATGCCTCTTTCTTCAGTCTGGACATGGGTTGCAGTTATCCCTATGCATGTTCTGATTCTCGCAATTCTCTGCGGACTGCATCTTCTATTCCTTATTGTTTTTTCGTTTGTAATAGACAGAAAAGATGTTACGGATATACATAATATATACAGGACTCTTCTTCTGTACTCTCTTAAGCTTTATTTTCAGGTTGCAGGTGTTACAATCAGGACAACGGGAATCGAAAAGGTGCCCGATGACGGCAAATTCCTTTTTGTAGGAAATCATATTTCAAGCTACGACCCGATGATTGCACTCTGGACTCTGAGAAAAAAGAACCTTGCGTTTGTTTCGAAAAAAGAGAATCTTGAGATCAGATTCGGTGGAAAATATATCCGTAAGTCAGGTTGCATCGGCCTTGACCGTGATAATAACAGAGAGGCAGTCAAAGCTATCAATGCCGCAGCACAGAACATAACCGACGGTGTCTGCGCAATGGGTATTTACCCGGAAGGATGGGTAAATAAAACAGGTGAAGGCTTGTTGCCTTTCAGAAACGGCTCGTTCAAGGTTGCCAAGAAAGCAAAAGTACCTATCGTTGTCGGTGTAATCAATAATACCCGTTCAATTGATAAAAATCGTTTCCGCAGAAGAACGCAAATCAGATTTAACATCGTCGATGTTATCCCGTACGAAAAAATTGCTGATCTTAAAACAAGTGAAATCAGCGAAATGGTATATGAAAAGATTTATAACGCATTAGAAAAGAAATGAGTGATATTATGTATAATCCAAAAACAGTTGCAGAAGAATTTAAAAAGCTTTATCCCTGCAGGCTTGAGCTTCACGCTCATTCTTCACCGGCAAGCGGATGCTCCGAAGTGCCGGCGGACGAGCTTGTGCGCGTATTTCACGAGGCAGGCTATGACGGAATAGCCATAACCAATCACCTCATTTCAGATGAAGAACACTCTGCTTCAAAGGAGCAGGCAATTGAAAAGTTTAAAAAAGACCTCTATCTTGCATATGAAACGGGCGATAAACTCGGCATAAAGGTTTATACGGGAGCTGAGCTCAGATTTTACAAGCACAGTGATAATGATTACCTTTTCTATGGTTTTTCATTCGACGAGCTTCCAGATATCTATGATTATCTGAATACAAATCTTGAAACCTTTGTTGCAGAGTATAAGAAGGAAACATCTCTCCTTGTTCAGGCGCATCCTTTCAGAAACGGAATGGTAAGGATGGATCCGAATCTTCTTGATGCGATTGAAGCTTTCAATGTTCATCAGAATCATAACAGCAGGGTAGCTGTTACTGCAAAGTATGCAGCTGAGCACGGAAAGCTTATGACGATCGGTTCAGACTACCACCACCCGACATTTGAAGGCATTTCAGCAACAAGGATGAAGGCTCTCCCGAAGGATGAAGCAGAGCTTATTACAAATATCAAAAACGAAGATTTCATAATGGAAATCGGCGGAAGAATAATTCTTTAAAAGCTAAACACGGGCAGCATCAGCTGTCCGTGTATTTTATATGAGTTCAATAAGATTTCTTGCAGAGAAGCTGTTATACATCTCCGTGTCAAGCAAATCCATATTTACATCGGAATATTCGATTTCCTTTGAGTAACCCTGCATAATTTTTGCTCTCATCTTAAAATCAAGGCTTTCGGTCTGAGCGTAAATTCTGCTTATAACAATGCAGGCGAAAATACCGTACTTAACAGGCGTTACGGCATCGTCACAGTAGCACCCCTGCAGGAAATATCTGAAAATATAATATTTCATCAGTTTTTCAAAATCGTTCCGGTATTTCCTGAAGATTTCTGTGCAGTCGCAATCTTTCAGATTGCTGAGTAAAGACTGTCTTTCTTTGTTGATATATTCCATCTTGCTGAGAATTGAAACGCAATCGTCAAACTTCAGTCCGTTTTCCTCTGCCTCTTCATAAAAACTGTCAATTTCGTCCTGAAACTCAGATGTCATTTCAAAAATTTTTAAAATCTTCTCTTTGAAATCAGTTACAGGAGCTTCAAGCAAATCAAAAATTTTCTGCCTTGCATTTATGCAGAGTGCGTAGAATTCGTCAACTTCTATGTTTTCGTTATTCTCATTTAACAGACACAGCTCGAATGGTTCGTTATCATTGAGCATAATCCTTGCAGCCTCCGGGCAGCCGAAGCCAAGACCCATTTCACGGATGTTGCCGAAATCATCAAAGAAACGGGGGAAGAGAGCGCAGGTCTTGCTTAAGTATTCCTCACCGTATGCTGCCTGAATGTCGCAAAGATTTTTATCGTTGAGAAAAGGACATCTGCCGTTTTCACAAAGGGCAAAAATCGCACAGCCGGTTTCGTCTTCCGAAAGATGTGTTTTGATTCTTTTACCAAGCTCACCGTCGATGGTTTTGTATTTTTCGATTATTGCATCGTCAAGGTCTGCTTCCCATCCGGCACAGCAGGTGTCGGGGCACTTATCGGCAATGCATCTGAAATTTTTGAAATATGAGGGGACAAAAGTTTTTATGCCAATCACCAACCTTGTGTTTTTACAAAAGTATTATATCACTGATTCGGCTGCAATTCAATGTTTTTCACAGTCCTTAAAACCGTACTCTGCGAAAAAACGATGTTGCACGGCAAAAACTGTTGTGCTATATTCGTCTCAAGGGAAAGTTATAATAGAAAAACAAAGGAGGAACTCTGATGGAAGAGAAGTTTGTTACAATAACGGCAACAGAATATCACCTTGGCCTCAAGCCGTTCAAGGTTGGCCGTAAAGTGCGTCTTGTTAAAGAAAAAGATAACGAATACGACAGCGAAGCGATCCGTGTTGAGCTTCCGTATATTGACACAATCGGCTATGTTGCAAACAGTATCAAAACTGTTTATGACGGCACACTGAGCGCAGGCAGAGTATATGAAAAGATAGGCGATTCAGCTGTTGCGCAGGTTATGTTTATAACTCATTCGGGTGTTATTGCAAAGATAATCGATGAAAACGCAGACAAGGTTTTCGAAGAAGCAGTTTAACCAAGGCTTAATCCGTCGATGCACACCGACGGTGGGCAGTGATGGCATGGCACTGCACAGCTTTGTTTATCTCTGCCAAGCATAAATAAACCCTCTCGGGCATATCAATTTTGTGATATGTATTCCGGGAGGGTTGTTTTTTGGATGATTTGACTCAGTTGAGAGCTGTTGAAATAGGGGAGTATATTGTCGAAAATAAAACTACGGTAAGATTTGCCGCTAAGGTGTTTGGTATATCTAAGTCCACAGTGCATATGGATGTTACGGAAAAGCTTGAAAAAATCAACCCGTCACTTTTCAGGCAGGTAAGATGCGTCCTTGATGAAAACAAAGCGCAAAGGCACATCAGGGGCGGAATAGCCACAAGAGAAAAGTACAGAAAAAACAGATGAGGTGATATTATGTGTGGAATTTGCGGTCAGATATCCTTTTGCAGAAATCTTGAGGAGTACAAAGAGTATTTTTATAATATGCAGAATAAGCTCATAAGCCGTGGACCCGACCAGCACGGTGAGTATTTTTCGTCAGATGCCGTGCTTATGCACAGAAGACTTGCTGTTATTGATATTGAACGAGGGCGTCAGCCGATGACCTATGCAGTCGGAAACAGAGTGTTTACAATATGTTATAATGGTGAGCTTTACAATACTCTTGAAATCAGAAACAGGCTTGAAAGCAGGGGTTATAACTTCTTCAGCCATTCAGACACGGAGGTTGTGCTGAAGGCTTATTGTGAATACGGTGCATCTTGTGTTGATTATTTAAACGGTATTTTTGCTTTTGCCGTCTGGGATCACGAAAACAAAAGACTATTCCTTGCCCGTGACAGAATGGGTGTAAAGCCGTTGTTTTACTCAGAGGTGAAAAGTGGATTGGTTTTTGCATCTGAAATAAAAGCCCTGCTTGAGCATCCCGAAATCGACTGCGAAATGGATATAAATTCTCTTTCCGAAATAATGCTGTTGGGTCCGGGCAGGACACCCGGTTGTGGAGTTTTTAAAGGTATAAAAGAGCTCAGAGCAGGGGAAAGTGCATTTTTTGACTGTAACGGAATCAAAATCAGCAGGTACTGGCAGCTAAGAGCAAAGGAGCATACCGACGACTTTGAAACTACGGCAGAAACTGTTCAGTTCCTTGTTACGGATTCAATAAAAAGACAGCTTGTTTCCGATGTTGAGCTTGGTACATTCCTTTCAGGTGGACTTGATTCAAGCATAATTTCTTCTGTTGCAAACGAGGCTTTCAGGCGAGAAGGTAAAAAACTACACACCTTCTCGGTCGATTATGAAGATAACGATATCTTCTTTAAAACAAGTAAATTTCAGCCGAATTCCGATGCTGAGTTTGTTGTGCTGATGTCAGATTATCTTGGTTCAAAGCACCATAGACTTGTCATCGGAACAAACGAGCTGAAAGATGCCTTGTTTTCGGCTGTTGATGCCCGTGACCTGCCGGGAATGGCAGATGTTGATGCCTCGATGCTTCTTCTTTGTAAGTCGATCAGGGAGCAGGTGACGGTTGCTCTCTCGGGTGAATGTGCCGATGAGATTTTCGGTGGCTATCCGTGGTTCCGTGATAAGCAGATACGCGATACCGACGGTTTCCCGTGGGCGCAGTCAACGCAATACAGATTTTCTTTTCTGAAAGAAGAATTTGCATCGCAGATAAATCCTGATGATTTTGTGTATTCAAGATATAAAAGCACCGTGGATTCAACGCCGAAAGCCGACAACCGTGATCCCGAAGAGGCAAGAATGGCAGAGATGATGAAGCTTAATACAGATTGGTTTATGCAGACTCTTCTGGACAGAAAGGACAGAATGAGTATGTATTCCTCACTTGAGGTCAGAGTCCCTTTCTGCGACCACAGGATAGTAGAATATCTTTTTAATGTGCCGTGGTGTATGAAAAATCATAATGGCTATGAAAAAGGGCTTCTTCGCTATGCGATGAGAGATTATCTTCCCGATGAAGTCCTCTGGCGAAAGAAAAGCCCTTATCCGAAGACGCACAACCCTGTATACAGAAATGCTGTCTCTGCGCTTCTTGAAGAAATAATAGAGGACAAAGCATCTCCGATTCATCAGTTTATTAAAAAAGAAGAGCTTAAAAAACTAATTCAGTCAGATAAAAGTCAGCCGTGGTACGGTCAGCTTATGACGACACCGCAGACGATAGCCTATTTCGTTCAGTTTGATTATTGGCTCAAAAAATTTAATGTAAAATTTGTATAGTTACAATACAGCGAAGACAGTGGCTCTCTTCGCTGTATTGTTTTTATAATTATTGTATAGCAAATTCGGGTTTGTCGGGGTGAACCCGAAAAGTAATAAGTAAGAAGTAAGAGTGAAGAAGTAAGGGTCTGCGACGCAGATTTTTATGCCTGTATTAAATCGTTCTCGTAGGGCGTGACGCTTGCGACACGCCGTAAAACATCGCAGAATTATCGGTTCGTCGCAAAGCGTCGAACCCTACGAACCACGATTCGAGCGGCTTCGTAGGGGAGCATATTATGCTCCCGCAAAAATTTCATCAGAATTGACTGGCAGATGATATCTGCCCCTACGAACACGGCTTAAGATAAGCGAGTAGGGACGGGCGTCCTCGAGCGTCCGAAAAAACATCAGAATTTAACGGACTGTCCGGGAGGCCGGTCCCTACAAATATGGTTCGGATACGGTGCGTAGGGCGGTGGCTTGCTGCCGCCGTTTAAAT
>JAZORX010000256.1:0-2577 GCA_045656845.1 Acutalibacteraceae bacterium
TCCCATATAGTCAACAATTACCTCTGTGCCGGTTGATGTTTCAACAAACACAAATTCATCAAGGTCAATAGGCGTATTGCCTTCTAAAGCCGGAATATAGTATTTCAGGTTTTCGTCAGCTCCGCCAACAGCACCTGTGAGGTTATTTGAATATAATGCCTGAATCGCAACAGATGAAGGATCAAACTTTTCGTTAATTCTGAACTGTGTTTTACCTTTGTTCAATATATTGATATCAGTAACAACAGGTTCCAGAACGTCAACATTGATGTTTACAAGATGTTTGCCGTAAACTACCGATACGGGAACGTCATCTGCCACTTCGCTGAAGTCATACACAAAGTTAACCAAATCCGTTACATCTTCATATGAGTTTACGTCATCTGCATATTCGGCAAAGTATACCTTAAGGTCATCTGTGCTTATGAGTGCATTCTGATAAGCATTGATGCCATTTGGTGCATGAACGATGAGCCAGGGCTTTTTCTCGGTGTCCTTATGCTTTTTCCACTCTTCGGCATATCCGCCTGCACCTCTTGCAATTTCATCATCATCGCAATAAAACGCAAATAGTTTTTCGGTTGTGGCATATGTATCTCTGCCACCGATTGAATATACATTCAGATAACCATTACCCGAAATCTGACGATCCGAGTTGTTTGCCGAGGTTACTTCATTATCGTAGGTGAAAGAATGCTTACGGTAATTATCATTGGTTTCGGAATAATATCCGATAAGTCCGCCCGGATATCCGTTTTTATTGATGTTTATAACGTTATCGTGTGATATCAAATATGTGGCATTGTCGGCACGACCATCCACGCCACCAACATAGGTTGAACCTGAATCGGTGATTGCATTCACATCAATATAAGAATTTACCACAGTAATATATTGTCTTGTGGCACCATTATTTTCTTTATATCCTGTACACAATCCGAAATATGTGGTCTTCGGTGCATTCTTTACTATAAATGTGGCATTATCTATATAGATATTATCGATATAACCAAAGCTCTCAGCCTCATTTCTTCCGACTACCAGACCAAGATATGCAGTTGCAGTATCTTTTACAGAGGTTTTTATTGTAGTTGTTGTTCTTTTGGAAGCTCTGCAGTCAGAGTTTGAATCCTTGAATCTTATGTTACGGACATCACCCTGATTGCGGAGGACAAATCCCATATAAACCTCTGTTGTACCGTTATATCTGGGCACAGGATTAAGGTCGTATATGGTGTGTCCGTTACCGTTGAACTCACCTGTAAAGGGCTGTATACCGGAAGATGTATAACCAATACCATCAAAATTGTATTTCATTTCGATGTTTCTCATGAGGATATATTTTCCGTCGAGAGGATAATCTGCTGATTTACCGATTTTGTTAAGTTCTTCTTCTGAATAAACCGGAATATAACCCTTAGGTACAGTTTCTTCTATACCAATATTATCGTCAGTTATCAGTGCAGTGTTGACAACATCATAGTTGTCAGCATAGTCGCCCGGGATACCATAGATGAATTCTTCATACAATTCAAGATATTCACGGTTTGCATTTACCTGGAAATATTCACGAAGCTCTGCCACACGTGCTGAGTGGTCTGTGCCGTAGTCCAGTTCAAGGAGCTCCCACAACGGCATAAGCTCAAGGTTATCTGACATAATCATTGTTGCCTTTGTTGAGCCTGTGTTTTCGTCCATTGTGTACATCGACTGGAGCCAGTTGTTAACTGTTTCATCAGCATCACCGGCTATAATCTTATCAAATGTTGAATAGAACGGGTCACCGCCGCGAACACGCATACTTGTCTGCTTGTTGTTGTTTGCAAAGCTGCTCTCATGCTTTTCGCCGCCTGATGCATTAACTTCAACGTTAACGTCTGCAATATCTGCCGCACTTACGTTAACGGTTGCGTTTGTTGTGATGTCCCATTCGTTTTTCATTGAATTTGATTCGTCTGTTCCTTCATATGATGTATACGCTTCACCACCGGCATCATACTGGGTTACAATATGTGTACCGTAGATACTGAATAGTTCTTCCGGTTTTTTGTGCATAAGGTCATAAGCAAATGTGGGGTTGATTGAGAGGTAATTTCCCTCATCATCCTTTGCCCATGGTTCACTCATTCCCATATTAAGTGAATACTTATATGCCTTGGCAAGAATTTCAAGAATAAGTCTTGAAGTATTCACTGTACCGGATGATTCCCATTCGCCTTTAAAGCCAAATTTAGCTTTAACTTCTGCCTTTACCAAAAGACCTTCTTTAGCTACGCCAACTTCTGCTGAAATGTCGGTATGTGTGTTGTCAAGATATGATGACATACTTGTGATATATGTCATATTTGACTCAACATTACCGAGTCTTACCTTTGTGGGATTAAGGGTTTCCACGCTGTCAAACAGGATTGCAGACTTGAGGTTGGCAGACTCAAAAGTCTTACATTCCAGTAAGTTAAAACCCTTACCCAGTTCTACGCTTGCAGGAATGTCTTCGTCTGTTATAGCAAATGTTGTAACAGGTGCTAAAGACATAAGCATTGCTACTGCAAGAATAGCCGAACAAATTCTTTTTAG
>JAZORX010000257.1:0-8365 GCA_045656845.1 Acutalibacteraceae bacterium
CCCAACGCATACTTATAGGAATGGGTTGCGATTCTGGGATATCCCGTAGTTCCGGAGGTGAAGAGCATCAGCATCGGGTCATTGCCGCAGGGGGAATCTTCTGTACGGAAATAATGGGTGCTGAAGCGTTCCATTTCTACATTAAAGTCATTCCAGCCGTCTTTTTTGCCACCGACCAAAACTTTAACCATGCCCGGAAATTCTGCCGCTGCTTTTTCTGCCTCGTCCGAAACATCTCCATCCGCAGTACAAACAATTGCTTTGACTCTTGCAGCTTTGTAACGATAGGAAAAGTCGTGTTCTACCAACTGATTGGTTGCCGGGATTGCGATAGCACCGATTTTATGAAGAGCAAGCATGCAGAACCAGAACTGATAATGGCGTTTTAACACAAGCATTACCGTGTCGCCCTTTTTGATACCTAAGGATTCAAAGTAGTTTGCAGTTTTTGCAGAATACTTTTTCATATCGGAAAATGTAAAGCGGCGGTCGCTCTTATCATTTGCCACCCACATCATTGCGAGCTTATCAGGATTCTTTTCTGCGATAGCATCTACGCAATCGTATGCAAAGTTAAATGAATCTGCGTTCTTAAATTTGATACCGTTAAACACACCGTTTTCATCATAAGATGATTCAATAAATTTGTCTGCAACTGCTTCGGATTTAGCTTTCTCCTTTGCAAGTTTCTTTGCAATCATTGGTGCTTCGGGATATTCCTCGGTTACAGTTCCTTCCTGCGGATTAAGTACTACTGCATGGAACTCGCAGCCACCTTCTGATGCTGCAATCATACCATGAGGGATGATACTGTTATAGAAAATTGAGTCGCCTTCATGAAGAACATCCACATGATTTCCTACCTGAACCTTTAAAGAGCCTTTAACAATAACATCAAATTCCTGACCGTTATGTGAATTTAATTCAATCGGCTCGTTTTGTTCTTCTTCAAGATAAGGGAACTTAACTAAAAATGGTTCTGCAAGCTTATCCTTGAATTTTGGTGCAAGGTTATTATATTCTACACCGTGCTTCTTTACGATTTTAAGCCCTTCGCCTTTTCTTGTGATGGCAAAGGAGGTAAGAGTTGTGCTTGTTCCTTCAAGCAAATCTACGACTTCAACACCGCAAGCTTTTGCACACTTGTAGATGAATGTAAAGCTGAAATCTGTTTCGCCCATTTCCAAGAGCTTGTACTCATCTGCCGACACACCGCAAAGCTTTGCAAGCTCTTCTTGTGTGTAGCCTTTTGCTTCGCGCAGGTCTTTGATTCTGCCTGCGACTTCTTTCAAACTGTAATCCATTGTTTTGTCTCCTTTCGATTTTGACAAATTCGATATTAGGTTACTAATTTGAATAAAACAAAAAAACCCGCCTCAAAGATAGCTTTGAGACGAGTTGTTATAACCCGCGGTACCACTCAAATTACGAAAATTTAAAAATTCCGTCACTTATTGGACTCTAACAAGCCCTTTGCCTTAACGCAGCATTACGGAAGGAGTCTACTAAGCCGCAGCTTTTCGGTCCTCCGACTCAGAGGTGATAAGTCATTGGAAAGCTCCGCCTTTGCCTCGCACCATCCGGCAACTCTCTCCAGGCCTCACAATCCGACCGTCCTCATCATAGTCGTTCTTTGTGATATTCAAATTTATGGTATATTATACGGCATCAAAATCAATTTGTCAATACTTTTTTAAAAAAACTTCAACTTTTTATTTTTGTATTTCAAAAAGTCGTGCCGCATTGTTGTAAAAAATAGCCTCACGCTCTTCCACGGAAAGCTCTATTCGCATAAATCTTTTAATCTCATCCACGGGTTTCCACATAGGATAATCCGTGCCAAACAGAACTCTGTCCGTTCCGTATGCCATGATAAGTTCCTTTGCTTTTTCAGGTGTCATAGCATAAAGAGATGAAGAACAATCCACATAGAAATTTTTATACTTACAGAGCTTTTCAGTAGCCTCTTCCCACAAAGACCAGCCACCAAAATGAGCACCAATAACTATCAAATCCTTGTAAATATCAAGAATCGGCATCATTCTGTTTGGATTGGAGAAATCATAACGACTATCTCCTGTGTGAATAAGAATCGGGAGTCTTCCTTCGCAAAGCTCATAAATTTTGAGCATACGGTAGTCATCTATCTTAAACTTCTGTATATCAGGATGAAGCTTTACACCCTTTAAGCCAAGACTTATGATTTCTTCAACATCTGCTTTTATATCTTCGCTGTCGGGATGAAGTGTTCCAAGACCTGTAAACTTGCCGCCACTTTCTTTAACAGTGCTTGCTATAAAGTTATTTATGCTTGATACCTGCTTTGGGGTTGTAGCCACAGACTGCACTATACAATGTTTAATTTTGGCAACTTTTGCCTCTTTTGACAAAGTAGATACTGTACCGTCAAGTGTTGCGCCAAGTCCATCATAAAAATCACAGGTCGCCATTGCTGCTTTCTCAGCAATTTTGTCGGGATATATATGACAGTGTGCATCAATTATTTTATATTTTTTCACTTTGTTCATCGCCTTTCAAAAGTGCCGTTTATTTTTTCAAACCTAACTTTTCGGCGGACTCATCACGCATTTTGTATTTTAAGATTTTACCTGCTGCATTCATCGGAAATTCGTTTACAAACATAAAGTATCTCGGAACCTTATGTCTTGCAATTGATGCATAACCAAATTCCTTCATTTCATTTTCGTCTGCGGTTTCGCCCTTATGAAGAATAACCCACGCACAGCATTCTTCGCCATATCTTTCATCAGGAACACCGACTACCTGAACATCACGAACTTTCGGATTTGTAAGGTAGAATTCTTCGATTTCTCTCGGATACAGATTTTCTCCGCCACGGATAATCATATCCTTTAATCTTCCGGTTACTTTATAATAACCGTCAGGTGTTCTCATACAAATATCACCTGAATGAAGCCAGCCGTCAGCGTCTATCGCCTGTGCAGTTGCTTCGGGCATTTTGTAGTATCCTTTCATAATGTTAAAGCCGCGAGCTACAAACTCACCGCTTTCACCATCGGGGAGTTCCTCACCCGTTTCCGGATCAATGATTTTACATTCAACACCGGGGAAAGCACTTCCGACTGTTTCTACTCTGTGGTCAAGGTCCTCATTTACCTCACCCATCGTACAGCCCGGAGAAGCCTCGGTCTGACCGTAAACAGAAATGATTTCTCGCATATTCATTTCAACGGATGCTCTGCGCATTAAATCTGCAGGACAGTTTGCGCCTGCCATAATACCTGTTCTCATATATGAGAAATCTGTTTTTTCAAAATCAGCGTGGTTAAACATTGCGATAAACATTGTGGGAACACCGTTAAAGCAGGTGATCTTTTCATCATTTACACAGGCAAGTGATGATTTCGGCGAAAAATATGGTATAGGACAAAGAGTACCGCCGTGTGTCATCATAGATGTCATTGAAAGCACCATACCGAAACAATGGAACATAGGCACCTGAATCATCATACGGTCTGCCGTTGACAAATCCATTCTGTCGCCGATAGTCTTACCATTATTAACTATATTTCTGTGTGTAAGCATAACACCTTTCGGAAATCCTGTTGTGCCTGATGTGTACTGCATATTGCATACATCGTCAGGTTTAACTAAAGATGCACGGCGTCTTACTTCTTCCCTCGGAACAAGAGAAGAACGGGAAAGCATCTCATTCCATGTGAGGCAACCCGGCATAGAAAAACCTACCGTAACAACATTTCTTAAAAACGGAAGATTTTTTGAATATAATGGGTTACCGGGCTCTAAGTTTTCAAGTTCAGGGCAAAGCTCCTGAATAATTTCTTTGTAGTTTATGTCCTTGCAATACTCAATCATAACAAGAGTATGTGTATCGGATTGCTTTAACAGATATTCAATTTCGTGGATTCTGTATGCAGTATTAACGGTAACTAAAACAGCACCGATTTTTGTTGTTGCCCAGAATGTAATAAACCATTCAGGTACATTTGTTGCCCATACTGCAACATGGTCGCCTGCTTTAACTCCCAACGAAATCAAGGCAGCGGCACATTCATCAACATCTCGCCTGAACTGCTCATAGGTTCTTGTATAATCAAGAGTCGGATACTTGAAAGCATACTGATCAGGATATTTTTCTGCCATTGTGTCAAGCACATCGGAGAATGTGGCATCAATAACATCATACTTTTTCCACACGAAGGTTCCTGTCTTATCTCTGTTATAATACGCTTTATCAAAGGTTTTCTTTTCACGGTTAAGCTGTGAGATATAATTTGCAAAATGTGTTAAAACAATATCTGCATCGCCCACTTCTTCATTCCACGCCGCACAGATATATCCTTCATAGTTAAGTGATGAAAGTGAGCCGATCAATTTTGCTACATCAAGCTCGCCCTCGCCTATTAAAACTGTTTTTCCGTCTTTCATATCTCCGAGGCGAACATACTTTATGTATGCACCCAGAGTTTTGATTGTTGCTTCGGATGTTTCGCCCGCATCAAAGTATGTACCTCTCACATTCCATGCTGCACCGATAGCCGCTGATGAAAAGTGATTGATTATGCCGATTACATTCTCTGTGTTTGCAAGAAACCCTACTGTTTCAAACAAAATATTAACATCATTGTTTTCTGCTTTCTTAACTGCCGCAGAAAGTTTTTCAGAAAGTAAATCAAAAGAAACATTCTCATCAATATGGATAATAACATTTGGAATGCCTGATGCCGCTGCCATATCCACATATTTTGCCACTAAATCTGATGTCGTGTTTTCATTTTCAATACTTTCAGGCATACGAAGTGCTGAAACCGCAAGATTTCTGTTTACAAGTTTTCTTTTTGCATCAGCTATACGGTCGCGTCTTAAAATACTGTCATGATGTATGCTTCTTTCTTTTACTGCATCATATATCTCAAAACCCTGAAATCCATAATCAAAGGCATAACGACAGGTATCAAGGAAGGATGCGCGATTTACATTCTTGGTTGAAAATACTATCTTCATATTATGCCTCCTCAAATACGATTTTGTTAAGTGCATTTATATACGCTCTTATACTTGCAGCAACAATGTCTGTCGATGTTCCGTTGCCAGAATAAAGCTTGCCATTGTTGCGAAGTCTGACTAAAGCAGATCCTAATGCTTCCTTTCCTTCGGTTACAGACTGAACCTGAAAATCATCAAGCTCATAGTGATGACCGATACACTGTTCGATTGCTCTGAATGCCGAGTCAACAGGACCATCACCGCTTGCAACGCCGCAAATTATTTCATCATTGCATTTAAGCGTTACCTGAGACATTGAGCTTGCTGTGTTGCTGCTTGTTGTTGTGTATGTTTCAAAATGGTATGTTGAAGGAGCCTGCATAGCAGAACTTGCAATGAGTGCTTCAAATTCTTTTGCCCCTACGGCACCCTTCTTTTCACACACCCTAATAAGTGTCTTATATACATTGCCGACATCAGAATCGGAAAGCTCGTAACCAAGAACGGATGCCGCCTGTGCAACCTGCGCAACAGAAGAATCAGAGTCGAGTAAAATCTTTTTCTTGTCGCTTATGGTCTGTTCGTTATCATAACTGTCGTGATTTATGCTTGAAACCATATCGTCAATGCTTGCATGGATTTTTGTGGTGTTAAGTTTAATCTGTGCATCAATCTCTAAGCCGCAGGCACCCATAGCATCGGAAAATTCACAGGTTAAGAGAATGTCCTTTCCTGCCATAGCACATTTAATTCCGTCAGCGCCTTTTGAAATAGCCTCAAATGCAGATGCAACACCCATATTTATGCGATCAGAAACCTGAACATATACAGGAACATTTACTGCTTCCTTAACCTTTGCAACTAAGTTTGCAATCCTATCCGGTGTTGATGCGCCTGCATCATCGCAAACATTTATAATGCTTGCACCATTTGATTCTGCCATTTTTACAGCAGAAATAAGGAAGTCGATATCTGCCCTTGTTGCATCAAGTGCAGAAAATTCCACATCCTGACAATATGTCTTTGCTTCCTTCACAAGCTCTGCAATCTTATCGAGCATAACTGCCTGCTTTACATGATAGGTGTATTCCATCTGAATTGTTGATACGGGAAGTTCTACCTGAAGGCGAGGATTTTTCGCATTCTTAATGCATTCCCACACTGATGCAATATCTTCTTTGTTAAAGCCGACAGGAATTGCAAGTGTTGCATTTTGAACATTCTGAGCAATAGTTTTATAAATAATAGTATCCTCACGAAGATTTTTAACGGCCGGCAATTCAATGACATCTGCACCAAGCGCATCTGCGCAATTTGCAATAGCTGATTTTTCACGGAAGAGTAGAGAAATCGCGCGGTCCTCTGAAAGCTTTTTAAGCGTAATGTCTGCAATGTTGATTGTTCTCATATTGAAAACTCCTTTCAAAAATACAAAATAAAATTAGGATTTTTACCAACAAAAACACGCTCCCGTCTCCTTGTTAGTTCAAAGAGACGAAAACGCTAAATTCATCGTTTCCGCGGTACCACTCTTCTTCATCCAGGATGGATGCCCTTTAGACGCCAGCACATCTTAACTCTGTTACGGGAGTTCCCGTCTGCCCCTACTATTAGTTCACAGCAGCCGCTCCGCGGTGAGTTCAGCAAAGCTTTCCCAATGTCTCACACCACCCGACATCTCTCTCAAAGGCGAAAATCTTTTGCCTACTATTCCGCATCCCAGCGTTTGAAATTATGACATATTTTAACACATTGGATTTTATTTGTCAAGATATTTTTAGAAAAAAGTTAATTTTTTAATCTTTAAACACAACTCTAAACTCCGTTCCATGTCCGGGAGCACTTTTGACAGCAATCTCTCCGCCATGAAGCTCAATTATGCTTTTCACCATTGAAAGACCTAATCCGCTGCTGCCGTTTTCATCGTTGCGGACATCATCAATTTAAAAGAATACGGATACCGCTTTATCACAGCTGATGAAATAAAATAACAGATAAACAAAGATATTTTATAGTCTGTTGTTTTTAAACTCCTTTGGCGATACCCCCATTATTTTTTTAAAATTACGATAAAAAGTAGAAAAGTCATTATATCCACAAAGTCCGTAAATGGCGGTTATTTTATAACCATCTTTTATGTACTCTGTGGCTTTTTTTATTCGGCAGATATTTAAGTAACTGTTGAATGAGTGTCCGGTCAGTTTATAAAAAAGTGCACAGAAATTGTTTTTTGACATAGCAGAGCGTTTGCAAATTTCGTCAAGAGTTATTCGTTCTGTAAAATTATTCTCGATGTATTCGATACAATGCATAACGAATTGTTTGCTATTTTCAAAATATTCAGGTAAAGTATTTTTTTCAAAATAGTTTCGTGCTAAAACAGAGACCAGCAAAACAGCATAAGAATGAATGATTTCACCAAAACCAAAAGCCTTTAAATTAAATTCATTCAGCATTCTCTCCATTATAGATTCAATATAAAACATATCTTTCGAATCAATAGAAACTTTAGGAAGAATGTCTTTGTCTGTCAAAAGGTTACGAAGAAAGAGCGAGACAAGTTTGTTGTTTGGATTTACTTCACCTAAAAAACCGGGCATAAAAGAAAAAGAATAAAATACAGCGTTCGGTTCAGGAACTATATAGTGAACAACCCCGGGAGGAATGATAAACATATCACTCTGGCGTAACTTAGATGAATTGTTTCCTATAAAATGCATTATACTGCCCTTGGCAATGTAGTATACCTGAAAATATTCATGGGTGTGAGGCTTTTTTGCCTCATATGCATTTTCTACCTTTTGTATATGAAAGTTCTCTGCTGCGTTATTGTAATAAGAGAGTACAAAGTTTTTAATATCCATATTCTTTTCACCTCAAGGTAATTTTAGCATATATATCTACAAAATGCAATATATAAAGTATAAAATGCAATTAAAGTATATAAATAAAATGATATAATTGCATAAAAGGTGAAAAGAGACTATTCTATGTCTAAAAAAACTTATTTTTATATCGATGATGTAATCTGGCTAATGCGTGATTTGACAAGAGAAAGGCCGAGTTCACTTTTTGATAATTTTTTTATGAAAATCCTAAAACAAGCTCATGAAAGATGATGATGTGAAATCTAATTATGAGGATATCAGCCTGACATAGCAGAAAAGCTTTATACGTCATGTGAAGTTCTTAAAGAAAATGATTTCGAGTACATTTTTCTAGAAGATATATTGGAGGACTGATTATTATGAAAATTGTTGCATTAAACGGACTTTTGGGGTATGGTTACAGTGAAGAATCTCTGGAGATGGCTTTCTCGGAAAAGGTAGACTATCTCGGTGTTGATGCAGGTTCAACCGATCCAGGACCATATTAC
>JAZORX010000258.1:0-6852 GCA_045656845.1 Acutalibacteraceae bacterium
TTGCCAATTGTAGGCGGTTCTATTTTAAGCCACGAACATTTTCAGGGCGGCAAATACACATTTGCTATGGAAAAGGCTCCGATTGAATCAGAGTTCGTTATTTCCAAGTATCCCAATGTCAAAGCAGGTATCGTTAAATGGCCAATGTCTGTAATCAGACTTTCTTCAAATGACAGATATGAACTTGCAAATTGTTGCGACCTCGTTCTTCAAAAATGGAGAGCCTACAGCGATACATCAGCAGTTATATTTGCTGAAACTGATGGGATACAACACAACACGGTAACTCCTATCGCACGTAAAAACGGTGACACATACGTTTGCGATATCGTACTGAGAAACAACCTCACTACTAAGGACAGACCGCTTGGCTTATTCCACCCCAACCCTACACTCCATCACATCAAAAAAGAAAATATCGGTTTGATTGAGGTAATGGGTTTAGCAGTACTTCCTGCAAGACTTGCAAGTGATTTAGGAATGCTCGAAAGAGCAATTTCAGGCACACATAGCCTGCTTGGAATTCCGGAACTTGCAGTTCACGCTAAATGGGCTACAGGAATCATCGAAAGACATCCTGAACTGAATGCTGACAACGCAAGAAGCATTCTCGAACAGGAAATCGGAAAAGTATTTCTTGAAGTTCTTTGCGATGCAGGCGTATTTAAAAGAACAGAAGACGGAAAATCAGCATTTATGAGATTTATCGAGTTCATAAATGACTGAAGTACCTTTGATAATTAAATAAAATGATAATGCAAGGAGAACGGTTATGGAAAAAAATACAGAAAAGAAATATTTAAAATGGTATCATAAAGTTGGCTACGGATCCGGTGATATTGCAGGTAACTGCGTATATCAGCTTTTAACTTCTTTCATCATGATCTATCTTACCGATACGGTAGGACTCAACATGGGTATTGTAGGTACATTAATCGCACTTTCAAAGGTTTTTGACGGTGTTACAGACTTCTTCTTTGGCAGAATGATTGACAAAACACACACCAAGATGGGCAAAGCTCGTCCATGGATGCTTTGGCCATATATCGGTTGCGCAATTACACTTGTTGCTTGTTTTGCAATTCCTATGGAATGGGAACAGACTGCACAGTATGTGTTCTTCTTTATTTCTTACACACTTCTTAATGCAGTATTCTTCACAGCAAACAACATTGCTTACGCATCACTTACTGCTCTTATCACAAAGAACACAGGCGAACGTGTTCAGCTTGGTTCATTCCGTTTCATCTTTGCTTTCGGAGCAAGCTTAATCATTCAGTATATCACAGTTGATATGGTTCTTGCATTCGGTGGCGGAGCTGCAGGTTGGAGAGCTGTTGCAATTATTTACGCTATCGTTGGTTTGATCACAAACACAATCTCTACCTTCTCTGTTAAAGAGCTTCCGGAAGCAGACGAAGGTATGGAAGAAGAACGTACAGAAGAACACAAAATGAACTTCTTCACTTCTGTTAAACTTCTTATTAAGAATAAATATTACCTTATCATTTGCTCAACATACATCATGACACAGCTTTATGCTTCTGTTATCGGTATGGGTATCTATTACATGAAATACATCCTTGGCGATGAAGGTTATTTCAGCGATTTTGCTTTGGCAATAAACATTCCTATGGTTATCGGTTTGATTTTACTTCCTTTCATCATCGAGAAGATGAAAGGTATGTATAAACTAAATATCATCGGATATATAATTGCGGTTATCGGTCGTCTTGGTGTTATGGTTGCCGCATATATGGGAAGTATTCCTCTTATGCTCGCATTTACAGCTTTTGCAACATTTGGTATTGCACCTCTTCAGGGCGATATGAACGCACTTATCGCATCCTGCTCTGAATACACCACACTTACAACAGGTCATCGTCTTGTCGGTATGATGTATTCATGTTCATCACTCGGTATTAAAATCGGTGGTGCACTTGGTACTGCTATCTGCGGTTGGTTACTTGACGCTGCAGGTTATGTTGAAAATGCTGTGCAGATTCCATCTGCTGTAAATATGCTTGAGTTCTTGTACCTCTGGGCACCCGCAATTCTTTGTGCCGGAGTAGCACTTCTTCTTTCAAGACTCAAGGTTGAAAAAGCAAATGCAAAAATTCTCGCTGAAAGAAAAGATCAGGAAGTTCCCGAAGTTTACGGTAATATTTAAGGAGGTTCACTATGAGAGAATATGAAAGATTTGACCGAATAGGCACAATGCCTCACAGAAGCTATTATATTCCTTTCGCAACAGATGATGTTGTTGCTACAAAGCATAGCATATTAGACCGTACATCAAGCTCTCGCTTTACATCCTTTGATGGTGTATGGCAGATAAAACAGCTTGACCACGTTGAAGATTTCAATATAAATGAAGAACTCGACGAATCTATCCCGGTTCCTTCATGCGTACAGATGCACGGATATGATCACATTCAGTATCTTAACATCAGATACCCCTTCCCTGTTATGCTTCCGCATATTCCTTATGAGAATCCTTGCTGGCATTACAGAAGAACATTCAACATCAAGAAACAACCCGGCGAAAGATACTATATAAACTTCGAGGGTGTTGACAGTGCTTTTTATGTGTATATCAACGGAGAATTCAAAGGATACTCTCAGATTTCTCACGCTACAAGTGAGTTTGATATCACAGAGATGGCAATAAACGGCGAAAACACAATTGATGTTCTTGTATTAAAATGGTGTGTTTCAACATACCTTGAATGTCAGGACAAGTTCCGTTTTTCCGGAATATTCAGAAATGTATATATGCTTACACGTCCTGAAAACCATATTACCGACTATAAGATTGAAACTACAATTTCAGGAAAAGACGGCATTCTTACCTTCATAAACGAAAGCCCTGTTGATATCAATCTTAAATTTGAAGGTAGAATGGCACTCGCTCCTGCGAACAAAAGTGTAGACATTACTATTCCCGATGTTAAGCTCTGGACAGCAGAAATACCTGAGCTTTACACTTTGGAGCTTCACGCTAACGGTGAAAAGATTATTGAAAGCGTTGGATTCAGAGTTGTTACAATTGACGGTCCAGTATTTAAAATTAACGGCGAACCCGTAAAACTTAAAGGTGTAAACCGTCATGACTTCCATTGTGAGACTGCTGCTACAGTTAGTCTTGAAGATCTTGCAAAAGACATTCACCTTATGAAAGAATTAAATGTCAATGCAGTAAGAACTTCTCACTACCCTAACAGTCCTGAATTTTATCTCCTTTGCGATAAATTCGGCATTTATGTAATGGACGAAGCTGATCTTGAAATGCATGGTGCTTGCAGCCGTGACGGAAGATACGACCTTGAACTTTGGAAGGATTTTGCTGAAAACGAATTCTTTACACCGGGCATTACAGACAGACACGCTGCACTTGTTGAAAGAGACAAAAACCGTCCAAGTGTTATCATCTGGTCACTTGGTAACGAAAGTTCATTCGGCAAAGCATTCTTTGGCGGTGCTAACTATATCAAGCGCCGTGATAACACAAGACCTGTACACTACGAAGGTCTTCAGAACGCAGATCCTAAGTATTACTATACAGAGCTTGTTGACATGGTTAGTATGATGTATCCAAGCTTTGATAAAATCAAACAGGATGTTCTCGATAACGAAAAAGAAACCCGTCCTTTCGTACTTTGCGAATACACACATGCTATGGGTAACAGCTGCGGTGATATTGCAGAGTATTGGGAAATGATATACAACAACGAACAGATGATGGGTGCATTCGTATGGGAATGGGCTGACCACGGAATTAAAACCGAGGCAGGATTCCTTTACGGCGGTGACTTTAAAGAGCCTGAACACGATGGAAACTTCTGTGCAGACGGTCTACTCACACCTGACAGAAAGATTAAGTCAAACGCCCTTGAAATGAAGGCTGTTTACGGTGGAAAAACACAGTCAGAAGTATGTGATGTTGAAATTCCGCCAAGCACCTACAAGTTCTCCTCTGCTATTGCTATCGAAGTTAATGAGCATACAGGTGAAATCACATCTATTAAAGCAGATGGTAACGAGATACTCCGTACTCCAATGCATTTCAATATCACACGTTATACAGATAACGACCGTGACCTTGTTCCACATTGGATTGATCGTTGTCACTTAGATGCTTGTAAGCCACATATCTTCTCTTGTGAAAAGACCGAGAACACATATAAGTTCAAAGGAGTTTTAGCAGCAAACTGTCTTATCCCTGCTGTAGAATTTGAGCTGATGTATGAAGTTACCGGAAATCAGCTTGCAGCTACCATTGAGTATAAACTTGCTGATTATGTAGAGAACTTCCCACGCTTCGGAATTGAGTTTGGTGTTGATAAATCAAAAGGAAACTTCTCTTATGTTGGCTTCGGTCCTACTGAGAGCTATGTTGACAAACACGTTGCTTGTGAATACGGTTACTATGTAAGTTCTGCCGAAGAAAACTACGACAGACAATACATCAGACCTCAGGAATCTGGAAGCCATTATGCTTGTAAGTACTTGGCAGTAAAGGATTTATTCAAAGTAACTGCTGATTTGCCGTTCTCCTGCTCTGTAAATCCGTTTACAACAGCACAGCTCCGTGAAGCATTACATTCATTTGAACTTGAAGAAAATGACTTTGTAAATGTATGTATCGACCTTGCAATGCGCGGTGTTGGTTCTAAGTCTTGCGGACCTGATTTACCATCATATTACGAGATTCCGAAGACATTCAAGAATACATTTAAGTTTACATTCTAAAAGAACCAAAAGACAATTTTTCGATGCGGTTTTCTCGCCGAATAATACAAGAATCGGAGACACCCATCAGACGGTGTCTCCTTTTTAGACAGGAGATGAACTATGTTAACAGCAAATGAAATTATGCAACTTACTCAAAGCTTGATCTGGTTGCTTGCCGGTGTAGGTGTGTTTATCGTTGGTATGAATTTTTTAAGTGAGGCTCTTGAAAAAAGCGCCGGCTCAGGAATGAAACGCTTACTTGAACGCATAAGTAATAATCGCTTTTCAGGTGTAGGAATCGGTGCCGGTGTAACAGCCATCATTCAAAGCTCATCGGCAACGTCAGTTATGGTAATCGGTTTGGTTAATGCAGGTGTTATGACGTTGATGCAAGCCACGCCAATTATTATGGGTGCAAACATTGGTACAACCATTACAGGTGTTCTGGTTTCTCTTAAAAACGACTACTTTGATATGCTTATGTATCTTTTCGCTTTTTCGGGAGTAATGATGAGCTTCTTTAAAAGTGAAAAAGTCAAGCTTGGCGGACTATTATGCAGCGGACTTGGATTGATATTTGTCGGCTTAAACATCATGAGCAGTGAGCAGGCATTCGGAAATCCCTTAGTAGAAAATTTATTTACAAACATATTCGCTCAAATCAATTTTCCGCTTTTACTTATCTTGATTGGTGCTATCTTTACAGCATTAATCCAAAGTTCATCCGCAGCTACCGGTGTTGTAATAACAATGGTTGGTACAGAGGTTTTGCCTCTTGACCTTGCTTTGTTCATCATCCTTGGTGCGAATATTGGTACCTGTGTGACGGCTTTACTTGCTTCTGTTGGTGCAAAGCCGAATTCTAAGCGAGTAGCACTTATCCACTTCACTTTTAATATTATAGGAACAGTTTTCTTTACAGCAATTATGTGGATATTCAAAGAACCTATTATAAAACTTTTGGTATCGCTGTTCCCGGGAAGTGATCCGATGTCGCTTCAATTGCGTGTATCAGCATTCCATGTTATTTTCAACGTAACAACAACTATTTTGCTTTTGCCGTTTGTTAAGCAACTTGTAAACTATTCGTGTAAGATTATCGTTGATAAGAAGGAAACCGAAGAAACACTTTCTCTTAAATTTGTGGATGAAAGACTTCTCCCTACACCTATTATCGCTCTTTCGCAGGTTAAGAAAGAAATCGATTATATGATGTCTTTGGTAGAAGCTAATATTCAGACTTCCTTTATAGCAATGCAAACAGGAAATGCAGAATATAGTGAGCAAATTGTTAAGAACGAAGCTGTCATCGACTTTACAAATAGTGAACTAACAAAATATTTGATTAAGCTTTCTGCAGATGTGGAAGAAAGTGACGAAAAAACAATTGGTTCTTACTTCCATGTACTTAATGACCTTGAGCGTATAGGCGACCACGCTGAGAACTTCCACGAAATCGGAATTGAAATGATTAGCCGCAAGCTTACCTTCTCGGAGAAGGCAATCGGAGACATTATGGCTATGCGTGATACTATGATGGAAATGCTTTCTCTTTCTAAAGATGCATTTGCAAACCTTAACAAAAATCATTTATCTGATCTTGCACAATTGGAAGAAAAAGTCGATGGTATGAAAAAGCAACTCATAACCAGCCACTTTGCCAGACTCGCAGAAGGTAACTGCAGTGTTGATGTAAGTCCCTACTATTCATCTGTAGTTATTGGTCTTGAGCGTGTTGCCGACCATCTTGTAAATATTGGATTTAGTATTGTAAATCCTACAGGTTCACAGAAAGAAAATTTATTAGGAGATGACTAAAATGAAAATAGCACTTATAGCACACGACAAAAAGAAACATGAATTGCTCGATATAACAAAAAAATACAAAGAAATACTCGGAGAACATGAACTTTATGCTACAGGTACTACCGGCACCTTAATTATGGGTGAAACAAAGCTTGATATTTTCAGATACAAAAGCGGACCTGAAGGCGGCGACCAGCAGATTGGTGCAATGCTTGCAAACGGAGAACTTGATTTAATCATCTTCCTCCGTGATCCTCTTACAGCACAGCCTCACGAGCCTGATGTATCTGCTCTATTAAGACTTTGTGATGT
>JAZORX010000259.1:0-3680 GCA_045656845.1 Acutalibacteraceae bacterium
CATGGCAAAGACTCAGTATTCGCTTTCCGATGATCAGACCAAGCTCGGACGTCCGATCGGTTTCCGTATCACCGTACGCGAAGTCAAGCTTTCTGCCGGTGCAGGATTCGTTGTTGTTCTGACGGGTGCGATCATGACTATGCCCGGTCTCCCGAAGGTTCCCGCAGCAAACATTATTGACATCAACGAAGAGGGAAATATTGTCGGTCTGTTCTAAGATCCGATCAAATTTCACGAAGAATGAGAATTATTACCACAACAACTCCTGAAGAAACCGAAAGAACAGGAGCGGAACTGGCAAGAGAATTGCTGGATTCCGGGAAAAAGTATTTTGTAGCACTTTATGGAGATCTTGGTGCCGGTAAAACCGTGTTTGTACGCGGTTTTACCGGGATCGCTTCTCCCGGAAGCCGGGTGAAAAGCCCGACATATACAATTGTAAACGAGTATCGGAAAGGGAAGACACCGGTATTTCATTTCGATCTGTATCGCATCGGAAATACGGATGAACTGGACGGTTTCGGCTTTGATGAATATGTGGAAAAACTTCTTAAAACCTTTGAGGACGCAAAAGAACTTCAAAAGGCATACGGATGTGTCTTTGATTTTACAGTAGAATGATTCCCTGTTATATAATCTGCTCACTACATTTACTACAATTAATACGGCGGATACAGTAATAAGTAGTATTATATAGGAAAATCTAAAAAAATGGTTGTGCTTTTTCGCAGGTTATAGAAAAATACAGAAAGATATAAATTGTGGGGAGCTGGTCTCCCCACAATGAAGTCATTGGATAAATAAACCCTTATAAATAAAGGGTTTACGGGACTTGGGTGCTGAAAAATACCCCAATTTTACCCCACATTTTTCAAAAAATCTCAGAATCACCTTCAGAAATGAGGGTGATTTTTTCATTTATCCCTTGCACCCATCTTTCATTTTAATATCAAGAAGGCGAAGACGATCCGGAGCAGTTTATAAGTTATTATTAATATGGATATAAAAACGAAAAAGGAGATAAAAATTTGAATTATGTAAACAAAGTTATAATATCAGGCAAAATAGTACATAAGTACATAATCAATCATAACAGAGTAACCTTACGTACTAATAGCACAATGAAGAATAAACAGAAACTGATTCAAATATTAACAGTTTTATTATAAGATAATGAAAAATTTACATGCAGGAATTAATTTGTAAGAACTTTGTAAGAGGTTTTATGGTATTATAATGTCATTATAAAAATTTCGTTCATATCGGAGCTGGTTTGAATGTTTGTCTGTAAGACTGTTATCCGATATCATGAATATACAGGAAAAAGGAGTTTAAAGATGTTGAAACAAAAGAAGGTAAAAAACAAAGAGGGTTTTATATTTGCTTCAGTGATACTGTTCTTCGTGTTTTCCGGTGTATTGCTTGTCACATCAATTCTGAATAACTCTCAGGCTGAATGGGCAATTGTACCTGACATAAAACTTGTTGGTGAATACAAAATCGGAGACGGTGAATGGAAGCCTATTGTTAAGGGGGAACATATACCTGCCACAAAAGGCGATGTTATGTTAAAAGGCGTGCTTGAAATCTGTGACCCTGAAACAAATGATTTTTACGGAAAGCTCACTAAAGGCTCACTGGTATCTTTTACCTTCAATCACATAAATCTTGCTTTGACTGAAAGCAATCAGATAACCGAAGTATATGATATAGAAAATCCCGTTATCGGTGAGGACGCCTGCGGTTATAACAGCATGGTAGCAGAATACAGAGGGGAAGACGGTTATTTTGAAGGGGTAATCCGCAATTATCACAGCTTCGGAAATGAAGCTGCTGTTGATGAGTTCCTTTCTTCGATGAAGCTTTATGCAAGTGATTATTCTGAAAAAACCGCGCTGCGTTCAGGCAAGATTGAAAGAGTTGTTGCAATAATGATCATCATCTCTGCGGTTTTGGTTCTGGGTATTGCAATATTTTCCTATTTGCTTGATAAAAGTGCTTTTAAAAATTATTTGTTCAGCGGATTTCTGATACTTTCAGCGGGAATATTCTTTCTTTTTACCTCGGAAGCTATATATTTATGGTCTGATTTGTTGATTGTAAACACGATTCTTAAAGGAATTTCTGCTATGTCATATCTTATGTTTGCCTTCGTGCTTATTAAGGATTTGTTTTCCGCAAAGGCAGAAAAAGCAGCTAATGCTGTCACGTTGTTATACTGCGTGTTTACAATCGCATTAATCGTTACTTCTCTTTTCAGTAATATTTATTTTTATGATATAATCGGAGTGTGGACAGTCGGAGCTGCTGTTTCAGCTGTAATATTTATGGCGTTAGCTTTGTTTTCAGCGGTAAAAGTGCCGGGCAAACGGAAGCTTCCGTATGCTTTTATAAGTCTCGGCTTGCTTCTGGTTTTAGCCGATATTGCAGCAGTTTATTTCGGATTGTGGCAAACAGGTTTTGTGTCAAAAATTTATTTTCTTGCAGGCTTTGTTGTTTCGATGTTTGCTTTCCTCAATATTGTGCCTAAAAATATCAAGGACGCAAAGAAGGCTGAACAGCTTGAAAAAGAAAAAATCACACTTGATGCTGAGCTTGCCAGAAGCCGTATTTCCACTCTGATGAGTCAGATTCATCCGCATTTTGTTTATAACACCCTCGGAAGCATAGAACAGCTTTGTGAGCTTGATCCTCCCAAGGCGGCAAAGCTTGTCAATGATTTTTCAAAATATCTCAGAGGTAATTTCGTAGAGATAGACAACACCAGGCTGATCCGTGTTTCAAAGGAGCTCGAGCATACCGAATATTATATCGGCATTGAAAAGGTGCGCTTCCCTGATATTGAATTCATCACAGAAACAACCTGCTGTGATTTCAGTATTCCTGCACTTACTATTCAGCCTATAGTTGAAAATGCTGTCAAGCACGGTATTCTCAAAAGAGATGCAGGCGGCACAGTCAAGGTGAAAATTTATGAAACTGACAGCAGTTATTTTATAAGTGTAAAGGATAACGGTGTCGGCTTTAATGTGGCCGAGCTTGAGCAGGAGAATCATATAGGCTTAAGAAATATAAAAAGCAGACTTGATGCAATGTGCGGCGGTATTCTTCACATCGAAAGTATAGTGGGTGTAGGTACTAAGATTACCGTTGAAATTCCAAAGGAGGCAGACTGATGCTTGCAATTGCAATAGACGATGAACAGCTTATGCTTTATGCTCTTCTGAAGGCTGTAAGGGCATCGGAGGATATAGATGAGGTCGTAGGCTTTTCGAACGTTGATGAGGCCCTTGATTGGGTAGAAATCAATACTCCCGACGTGGCATTTCTTGATATAAATATGCGCGGAATCAATGGTCTGGGTCTCGCAGAAAAAATTACTGCTATTCATCCCGACTGTAAGATTGTTTTTTGTACCGGTTACGAGGAGTATGCAGTTTCTGCTTTTAAAATACATGCCTCAGGTTATCTTATCAAGCCGATTTCTGCTGAGGATGTGCAAAAGGAAATTGATGTTATCAAGGGCAGAAAAAACGAAAAAGGAATTCTTAAGGCAAGATGCTTCGGTAACTTTGACGTTTCCTGCGGCGGCGAAAAGCTTAACTTCAGAAGGACCAAAAGTAAGGAAATGCTCGCCTTTCTTATTGACCGCAACGGAGCCGACGTTTCTTCAAAGGAGA
>JAZORX010000260.1:0-3710 GCA_045656845.1 Acutalibacteraceae bacterium
GGATATTTTTAAAGAAAACAACGATATTTCAATGTTTTTTCTTAAAGTATCCCTCCGTCTTTTGCTACGCAAAATCCACCTCCCTTTAGGCAAGGGAGGCAATGCACTATTTAAAACCATGCCAAAACATCCCCACAAACCCCAAATTTATCAAACAGGACAAAGGTAAACCCCAAACACATTACGGGCATTTTCGTCTCAGACAACCCTGAAACAAATGCGTTGTTTTTACTTTTTTGTCTTTTTGAAAATAAATTTATATAATTTATAACTTATTTCGTTTTTTTACTTGAAAATCTTTTTTTGTTGTGGTAATATGCTATCAAGTATAGGTGTCACTATAGGTAAAATTGTCTATACAAATCTAAAAATGAGGTGATAAAAATGAAGACGGTTAAGCGCTTTACAAAGAGAACTTTAAGCCTGGTTCTTTGTCTTGCTATGGTCTTGACGACCGTAATCTTCTTCGAAATCGGTATCGCGAAGCCTGAGGCAGCGGTAGCCGTTGAGGATGTAACAGACATGTCAGATGTTCTGTTCTATGTTCCGGAAACGGTCTATCTGCGTCCTCACTCACAGTCGTGGATCACTAACACAACATCAACTTTCCATTTCTTTATTGAAAACAATGTTGTGGATGGAAATAATCTGAAAACCACTCCGGAGGTTAATCAGGCTATTCCGACGATAGGTAATGTTTATTTCCAGTATAGCGACGCTAAGGATGGCTCTGTTCAGCTTTCCTACCGTTGGTTGAATTCATCATTGTCTACAGCCCTCAACGGTAACGGAATCAGACTCGGCACGCAGGATGTTGGTGTAAACCAGAACCTTGTTCTCAGCAAGGCATCAGGAGCAAACTATTACCATACTACCATCACTGCAGCTAACTCAAAGAGCCCTGACCTTGCAACAGGCGAAACAGGCTGTTTCCTTGAATGGACTGTCAAGTATCACGACAATGCTGATAACCTTGACAAAACAATAACGGCATATACATATGTATATAAGCCGAACGTTGTTCCTCTTTCAACATCAGGTCGTATTCTTAACGATACAGGTACAGACTCTTTCTGTCAGGCGATTTCGTGGGTTACAGGCTTCCACAGTATTGCCAGATCAGCAACTGAAAAGCAGAGATATGCTAAGTATTCAACCGTATCAATGGACACAGGTGCGTTCATGCCGTTCCAGACAAGTGCGCCCTTGCAGCCCATCAACGATAACGGTTCAGGCGCTGTTGGTACTACATTCAGCAAGCCTGCCAACTCAACGCTTGATACAGGTAAGATGATGAACTCTTACTTCGCATCAACAAATACAGGACTTGCTTACTTTAAGGCAGGTCAGGCTAACGCTACCTTCAACAACTATGGTGTCGGTGCTTACTTCGCAGACTCTATGAATGCGAATGTAAATGTTTCTAATTCAACAACGTATAACATTGCAGCTCATGTTCATGAAACCACAGATAACGGTGGCGGTACTTCAACAAACGACCACAGTGTTTATATGGCTATCAACAACAATGCTCTTGCGAGCGTTATTATCGACACATCCAGATACTCTAACCTTAATCAGGTTCCCAACCTCGGTATCGGTCTTATGATGACGGACTCTGAAGAATCTTCAGGCGGTGCATGGTATGTTGCTGACTATACAGGCAAATCTCAGAGTGGCAACATTAAGACTGCAGAGTCAAGAGACAGCTATTTCGGCACTGACGGCTGGAATATCTGGGCAGACCGAGGCGCATTTATCGCTCATGAAGCGGAGGCAACAAAAGACGGTAACTTTACCGGAACTGGTAACTACTGCGAATTGAAGTATGCAGGTACATGGCCGATGGCTATTGCATCAACCTCAAACGGCGGCACTTACAGTTACAAGGTCAAGATGGGTGCAGCTACTGACGACGAAGGTGACGGTGCATCAGTTACAATGATCATGGAGATGCAGGCTACTCAGTACAACAAGGCAAACCTTCGTAACGCAGTTGCTAACGCACAGAAGGAGTTTGCTCTCCTCGGCATCTATGACTATAACTATAACAGCCGTTATTACAACAACTCAGGTGCGTATACAACATTTATCAATGCTTATAAGGAAGCTTGCCACGCACTTACAGCTGTTAACACAACTATCACAAACCCCGACACTCTTGCAACAAACCTTAACAATGCTCTTACAGCTCTTAAGAATGATAAGGGTGGTGAAGGTACTTGCCGTAAGACAGGTAAGGCTACTCAGTACAATGCAGGTGTTATCCGCAACGAAGACGGTTCTTACAGAATCGTTAAGATTCCGGGTTCATCAAACATTGAGGAAACATACTACCTCAGAGAGAAGGTTTCTTTCTCAGCAGAATCATACTCAGGCTATCATTTCCTTGGTATGTATAAGCTCGAAAGTGTGATGAATTTCGATGCTCTGGTTGATGAATCGTACGATATCGATATGTCTACGGTTCCTAACACAACCAATGGCGACTACCGCCAGAATATCAGAATCACGCAGAATACTGATAATAGAAAAACATCATTTGTGCAGCTTGGAACAGTTTCAACCTCAACAGCGATTGCAATATTCGGAAGCTCATCACAGGTAACTTATCCCTATGCGTATGATACGGATATTTCATATATCTATTTCTATGAAATCGATAACGGTGAAGTCCTCTTCGGCAACGAGTTCGATTTCGATGCTTTCCGTTGGGTAGGTGCAAGCGGCGGTACAGCAAGTGTTGACCATGTAGCAAACACTGTTACATTCAATGCTGCCTCAGACACGAGCGACGCTTACACAACAGCATACAATATTAATCAGAAGGGTTATATGACTCTTGTTCCGGACAGAACATATGAGTTTTCATGTTCAGTCAAGAATAACTCTTCAATGGAAGTAAGACCTAATATGTTCTTCTTCACTTTTGATACGGCTCCCACCTCGCCGACTACAAGTGTTGGTTTAGGCACATCAGGTACAGACTTCACAAGTGCATCAACCACCGTTGCAGCAAACGGCACAGGCACAGTCAAGGGAACCTTAAAAGTTCCTGCAGGCAGACCGTATGCAACTATCCGTGTTGGTACATATACAGCGAATGCTTCAATCACATTCTCTGATATCGTTGTAAGAGACATTACGGTATTTACCACAACTCATCAGACAAACAATGTTACAATGCCCGATCCGTTACATAAGGACGGCACACCGAATGCAAGCGTAACAGACTTCCCTGTACTCACCCGTCCGGGTTATCAGCTCGCAGGCTGGTCAACAGTACGCGAAGCAAACGGTAACGGTGCAGCAGCAAATATCGTAACAACCACAACAGTTCCTGCAAACGGTAACAGAACTCTCTACCCCGTATGGCAGACGAATGTTATTTACGATCTTGACGGCGGTACTTACAGAAAGTCAGCAGACCCGATGCAGACCAGCTATCAGGTAGAAGGCAGATGGGGTCTCCCGATAGGCACTTCAGTTCCCGTTTCTAACAAGATTGCTCAGGGACAGACAGGCTGGGACAGTGCAGATGTTAGCTACACTTATGTTCCGTATAAAGCAGGCTACAACTTCAAGGGTTGGAAAGTAAAAGACTCTTCAATCGATCCGGAGATGAGAGGCGATATCTACTGGCCGACAGATGTTGTTAAGACAGACGCTAATGTTGAGTTTATTGCAGTCTGGGAACCGGCAACAGCAGT
>JAZORX010000261.1:0-5865 GCA_045656845.1 Acutalibacteraceae bacterium
AGTTTTCCCAAGCAACATAATCAAAATCAGATTCATTGTAATTTGAGGCAACGTTCTTGATATATTCACCTATATTGTCTGCATTACAGCTTATAGGCTCGATGATTCTATCTTTTTCGTTAATTACGCACGCTTTATATGGCGCCTTTGTTGAAACCATCATCGGCACGAGAAGTTTGTTATGACTTTCTTTCTGGAAGTTACGTAAATCCAAAGCATAGTCGTAAACTTGGTCGTATGTGGACTGTCTGTATTCTTTGTCGCCGCATTTAAACTCCAACAAAAAGACAATGTTCTTATAGAGCAAAACAACGTCAACACGCTTACCCATACGAGGGATAGTATATTCAAAGATTATTCTTCCATCTGCAAAGCCAGCAAGCTGTTCTTTAAGAATACCAACTTCAATTTCCCAAGTGTTGCTCTGCTGAATTGATGTTTCAGCGGATACATCATTTGAATGTATAATGCCCGTTATCTCTTTGCTGGACTGTCTCAAAAAGTTTTCAACAGACTCAGCATAATAGCATCTAAGGTTTCTCATTGTTCTTTCTCCTTAAACAAACTTTCGTGTGTGTTTATTCTTCGTCGTCATCTTCAAACGAATAGTTGTTTAATTCATCAAAATCGAGAAACTCAGCCAAGGTCATATTAAAAGCAATAGCAAGCTTATGAAGGGTTTTAACCCTTGGATTTTTAGTTAAACCTCTAACGATGTTATCTAATGTCGATTGTTTCACATCACTCATGGTTGCAAGTTTATTTATGGCAATTCCTCTTTGCTTACAAAGACTACGAATACGTTTAACATAGATTTCAGAGTAATCCATCATACGCACCTCACCAAAAGTTACCCATTTATGGGTTATTATCATGATAACTCTAAATGGATCACATTTCACCCGAATATGGGTAGTTGATTAGCGAGGATTAAAGAAACAAGTTATAAATTGTTTATATTTTGAGTTGAAAAACATTTTATTATATCGAAATGTGTGATATTATAAATAATATACAAATTATATTTTTGGTTGATTTGTATTATACAATACTGAAAAATTTCCGTTAGCGATTGATTATTTGCTGCCTAAAGTCTGTGTCTCACGCAAGAAATTCCAGGAAGCAATAATCATGTGATATATTAATAATGTCGAAAGGATGATTATTTTGCAAAAAGGTAAAGTGTTTATAAGTTCTACAATTTATGATTTTAAAGATTTACGTTCAGCTCTTAAATATTGGTTGACAGAGATGGGCTATGAAGTATTTGAATCAGAAACATCTGATTTCCCAAGAGATGCAGCACAAAATTCTTACGAAACATGTTTAAGTACAATCGAAAAATGCGATTGGTTTATTTTACTTATTGGCAATAGAGTTGGTGGAACCTTAAAAGATGATGAAACCGGTGAAACAATAAGCATAACTCGAAAAGAATATAGGACTGCATATAACCTTTTTAAAGCAGGAAAAATCAGAAAAATCATTACTTTTGTACGAAATGACGTTTGGCAGGAAAAGGAAATTCGAAAAAAACTGTCAATATCCATTCCTGACGTATCTAAAGAAATAAACGGTTGTTCTACAGACAGTATAGAAAACCCAGAAGCTATATTCTCGTTTATAGATGAGGTAAGACGAGTCAAAGATATAAAAGAATCTGATAGAAGCATAGAGGACTTGCCCAAGGGAAATTGGATTAATATTTTTGATGATTTTTCTGATATAGTTAACACACTAAATGTAGAATTAAATTTAGACGGTAATATTTCTGATTTAATCTGGAAAGCCAATTTAAAAAGAGAGTGCATAAAAAACTTGCAAAAAGTGTTTGCGGAATATGATAATAAGATTTTTCCGTTTTATAGACCTCTCACAGTAGTCAGAAATAAATGTGTTGAACAGCTCCAAAAAAATAACCGAGAAAAAATCTTAATTGATATCAAAGACCTTAATGTATTATGCATAACTGTTGTTAGTTCAATAAAATTCAGTTGTTACATTTTACAAGAAGCTTTAAAATCAGGTTTTTTTCTTGAATTTAATTCAGAAACTAATAGTTATGAGAGCAATGAGTTTGATTCTAAAGCAAATGAATTATTGGATACAATTGAAGCAAACAATGAGGCTAACAAATATTTTGTTGAATTCCAAGATGCATTAATTCGCAAAAGAGATCTTGCTTCAATGCGACATGAGTCTGAAATATTTGTTTCATATGAAGATATTGCATATATTCTCACAGTTCACGATAGAATCAACAACATAAAAGAATTATCACTATACTTATTAAGTAAGGTAATTAATGAAAAGTCTGAATATATCCCCACTTTGTATAAAAATAGATTTTTTGCTAATTTCACCTCGAAATCTGCAGAAGAATATGATAGAGTTTTTGGTAAAGAGCTTTCATGTTCTAAACTGGAAACATATCTACTGAACAATCTATAATTTTAAAATTTGAGCAGCTATTGTAATTGCGATAGCTGCTCAATATTTGCATATGACAAACATACATGATTTTTTCTATAGGTTAATCGACAAAATGTGCAGAAATATGAATGACTATCCTGATATAATACAAAAAAGTCACTTGACAACAGAACAAATGTTCTGTATAATAGTTGTGTAATTTTCAATAAAGGATAGGATGTTGAATGTATAAGGACGATAACACATTGATTGATATGGACAGAATTCCGAATATGGAAGAGCTGAGGGAGTCTTTCAAAACTCACGATTTTACGACCTTGCAGGTTTACGGCGAGGGTGAGCTTGACCACGAGGACAATGCCGAGATAGCATATGTAGCTTCGATTTTTAATGAGAAATGGGACGAGCTTGCAAGGGAGAAGGGGCTGAGAGGTCACATATCCTGCTATGATAAAAACGAAAATCCGCTTATGCTTCTGAGAAACGGCACATCTCAGGTTGTCAGCGAAGCGGTTTACAAGCTGATTTGTGAAAATCCCGATGGTGTCGCACAAATCATTGAGCAGTTTTCATCGGCTTTCGGTAACACGGAAAAGGCTGATGAGCTTTTAACCAAAAGCATAGGCACCGCTTTGGATGCGATGCAGTTCAGTGAGCTTGCGGGCATTGTTCAGAGTGTGCCGGCACACGAGGATTTCAGTCATAAACAGCAGAATTTTCCTGCGGCAGATTTTGACCGCAAATGGAATCACAGCAGGGCAAAGGTTACGGTTGAATCGGTAGAAGAAATTGATGAACAGACCGCCTATGCGGAAGATGTGAGCGAGATTGTTTTTGCTAATGAAAGATTTGCGAATTTCTGGGGAAGTCTGAGTGATGATGACAAAACCATTCTGATGTATGCGATGAACGGTATGACACAAGCCGAAATAGCAGAAAAGATGGGATTCAAAACACACAGTGCAGTCGGCAAAAGACTTGCAAAGCTGAAGCAAAAGTTTATAGAAGCGTAAAAAGAGGGAACAAACTGTAAAAATACGGTTTGTTCCCTTAACTATAGGTTTCGACGAATTAGAATTTGTTATTCATACAGTCACATTTTCACTATATTGTTGAAAAAAACTCTCTCAACGTGATATTGAAACTTTGATTGCGATGTGTCACAATATATTTAGAAAGAGCGCACTTTCAATTCTGAAAGAGAGGTTTTATTATGAAACTGAATATAGGCGAAACCATAAAGAGATTAAGGAAAGAAAGAGAAATAACACAGGAAGAGTTTGCTGAGGTACTTGCGGTGTCGTGCCAATCTGTGTCTCGTTGGGAAACAGATTCTTGCTATCCCGATATTGAGCTTATTCCGACTATCGCAGCGTTTTTCGGTATATCAACCGATAAACTTATGGGCATAGATGAGATAACAGAAAAAGAAAACATCGAAAAATATCTTGAGCGTTTTCAGCTTGCAATCAGTAAAGGTGAACTTAATGAGTGCATTGCAATTGCCCGTGAAGGCGTAAAAGAATATCCGAACAGTTATATTCTTCTTGATAAACTGATGTATGCTCTTTTTGCTTCGGGTGATGATGACGGCAATATCCCCGAATGGAAAGAAAATATGGCGAAGTACGATGCAGAGATAACGGCTTTGGGCGAAAGGATTATGAAGTTTTGTCCTGACATTAATCTCAGGCTTGAAGCGGCATCGAGATTGGCATTTAATCATATTCTCCATGGAAGAAAAGAAATGGGAAAAAAGATTTATGAAACTTTCCCCTCAATGGAGCTTTGTAAAGAAAGACAAATGTGGTGGGCGTTGGAGAAAAATGAAAAACTACCTTTTTTAAGAGACGCAATAAAGCAAAGCTATGAATTTTTAAAATCTTTTATTTGGCTTTTAGCTGATGCCGACGTTGTTGATGTCGAAACCGAATTCATTGCAATAAACAAGATTTTTGAATTGGAAAAGCTTATTCTTGACGGCAACCGTCCGAAAAACAGCTGGGGTGATGTATGGCTTGATTTCGACATAGCCAAAAGATATGCTCTTATGGGTGATTATGATAATATGTATAAGCATCTGTATTTAGCTGTTGATGAAGCAAAGGCTTTTGATAACAGACCTGATGAGCAGAAATACAGTGCGGTTTTGGTTGGTGAGATTACAGAAAGAAAGCTCGATTTTGAAACCTCAGATACCCGTCCTCTTTGCGAAATTCTCCGTGATAAGTGGCTGATTCACGATGAATTTGATTTGGTACGTGATACCGATGAGTTTAAAGAAATACTTAAAAGTTTATAGAAGCATAAAAAAGAGGGAACAAACTGTAAAAATACGGTTTGTTCCCTTGGTTTATTTAATTCAGCAATTGGAATTTGTTACGATAATACGCTGCTTTTGTTTATTTCGAAGCTTTTTCAGATGTTTTTCATAATCCTTTTTGAGATATGGTGACTTGGTTTCTGCAATGACTTTTTCAACTCTTGCGATTTCCGATTTAATGTTGTTCATTTGAACACCGTCAATCCAAAATCCTGCCATCTGTAGAAATTGTAACTACTCTCCAAGGAATGAATTTTCCGCTTGCCTGCAATGCTTTCTTAACTGCAAACTCAATTCCTCCGCAACAAGGAACCTCCATTCTGACTACAGTAACACTCTTGATATTGTTGTTTGCGATAATAGCGGTCAGTTTTTCGGCATAGTCGCCATCATCAAGCTTGGGGCAGCCTATGAGCGTTACGTGATTACGGATAAACTCATTATGGAAATTACCGTAAGCGAAAGCGGTGCAATCAGCCGCCACCAAAAGATTTGCATTATCAAAGTAAGGTGCGTTTACAGGAACGAGCTTAATCTGAACAGGCCACTGTGAGAGCTGGCTGTTAACGGGTGCGGAATACACACCGAAATCACGACTTTCTCTGTTGATGGCTCTGGACTGCGTTCCGGGACAACCGCAAGGAAGATTTTGCGGAGTTTTCTTTGCCTTTGCCGCAAGAACGGCAGCTTCATTATATGCAGGAGCTTCTCTTTCTTCAAAAGTTATTGCGTCTGTCGGACAAGCGGGAAGACAATCGCCAAGACCGTCACAATAATCTTCACGGGTCAGCTTTGCTTTTCCGTTAATCATTTCAATTGCGCCTTCCTGGCAAGCGGCAGCACAAGCACCCCAGACGTTGCATTTATCTTCATCAATTTTAATTATTTTTCTTATCATAAAAATTCTCCTCACTTGCTTTTGTGACTTAATTATAGTACAATAATTATAACATTACAGTTGTATTTACAACGAAAAGAGATGTTTTATGAAAAATTATATTCATATTCTTAAAAGAACAAAGTTGTTTGCGGGTGTTGGCGATGACGAAATATCCGCAATGCTTTCCTGCCTTGGTGCAAGACTATATAACTACAAAAAAGGAGAATAT
>JAZORX010000262.1:0-7379 GCA_045656845.1 Acutalibacteraceae bacterium
GTCATGTGGTGTGTTGGTCCTGTGCGACGGGGTACCACGAACCATGTCAGGCGGGGAACCGAGCAGCATTAAGAGGTTAACACCGTGCGACACAGTACGGCCTGCGCACCATATGACTGAGATAATGCTTTTATTTTTTTACAAATTTTTAAAAAAAGAGGTGATTTTTTGTATAGGGTTCTTTATCGTAAATGGCGTCCTCAGACATTTGCAGATGTCGTCGGTCAGGAGCACATAACCTCTACCCTCGCCCACGAGGTTGAAATCGGCAAGATTTCACACGCTTATCTTTTCACGGGCTCAAGAGGTACGGGCAAGACCACCTGTGCAAAAATCCTCGCAAAGGCTGCAAACTGCCTCAATCCCGTTGACGGTAACCCTTGCAACGAATGTGCCGTCTGCAGAGGTCTTGATGATGGTACTATCCTCGATGTTATAGAAATCGACGCAGCAAGCAACAACGGCGTTGATAATATCCGTGACCTTCGTGAAGAGGCAAATTATACCCCTGTTCATACAAAATACAGAGTTTACATCATTGACGAGGTTCATATGCTTTCAATCGGTGCGTTCAACGCCCTTCTGAAAACTCTTGAAGAGCCTCCTGCTCATGTTAAATTCATTCTTGCAACAACGGAAGTCCACAAGCTCCCTGCGACGATTCTCTCACGCTGTCAGAGGTTTGATTTTCACAGAATCACTCCCGAAAATATCAAAGGCCGCCTGATGCATGTTGCAGAAAATGAAAATATTACGATTGATGACGATGCTGCTCTTCTTATTTCAAGAATTGCTGACGGTGCTCTCAGAGATGCTCTTTCAATTCTTGACAGATGCTCAGGTATCTCTTCTCACATAACAGCTGAGGTTGTCAGCAACGCTGCAGGCCTCGCAGGTAAGGATTATCTTTTTGATCTTGTTGATAATATTAACAACAATAATCCTTCAGAGGTACTCTCTCTGATTGCAAAGCTTCATAATGATTCCTGCGATATGGAAAGGCTCTGCTCTGAGCTTATAAACCATTTCCGCAATATTATGATAATCAAAACAGTCAAAAATCCTCAGCAGCTTATAGTCTGCACGGATATTGACTTTGAGCTTTATAAAAAGCAGGCAGAAAGGACCACACTTTTCAAGGTGCTTTCCTGCATAACTACTCTTGAAGAATGCGCTGCACTTCTTAAAAGCTCAACCAACAAACGCACTCAGATGGAAATGTCTGCAATCAAGATCTGCATTCCTGATATTTCAAGCGATACTTCGGCTCTTATTGCCCGTATTGAAAACCTTGAAAACGCAATCAGGGATGGTAAAATCGTTTCTGCTCCGAAAACGGAAGCTCCGAAGCCTGAAAAGAAAGAAGAGCCTGCACCCGTTGAAGAGAAAAAGGAAGAAATTCCTCTTCCTCCACCTCCTGCAGTTCCTGCAGATGAACCTTCAGCAGATGTTGATACCCTTTTCACAGGTTGGGGCGAGGTGCTTAAAAAGCTCGATGTTACGGATAAGCCGTTGCTCGGTATTTTAGGCAATTCCTCAGCATATATGAGAGGCGAATTTATGCTTATCAAGTGTGATAACCCGATTTTCTCTCAGTTTATCCGTCAGGGTAACCACGCAAATGCAATCAAGGCTGCAATTTATGAGGTTACGGGCAAAAAGTTCAGACTCGGAATTTATAAAGGTGAAGAGTCCGAAGCAAATAAAAACGATCCTCTTGCAGACCTCGTAAATAAAATCAATAATCTTTAAGACGGTGACTTTATGAACATTGAAAAAAATCCTTCAATCAGCATAATCGTCCCCTCATTCAATGAAGAAAAAAATATACGCCGCTGTCTTGACAGTATTCTCAACCAGACATACAGAGATTTTGAAGTTATCTGCGTTGACGACAACAGCACGGATTCAACTTTTGAAATTATCAAAGAATATTCTGAAAAGGACAGCCGGATAAAAGCTTATAAAAATCCGGGAAAAGGTGTTTCATCAGCAAGAAATTTCGGCATTGAAAATTCACGCGGATATTATCTCGGTTTCGTTGATTCCGACGATTTCATTCAGCCGCAGATGTATGAATTTCTTCTTCGTGCGATAAATGAAAACGGCTGCGACATTTCCGTTTGCCGATATGAAAAAACTTCAGAGTTTATTGAAAAAGCTTTTGATTATAATTGCAGAGAATGTCAGAGCGAGGAATTCATAAGCTTTGGCGATATGGATTTCGTTGCAAAAAACGAGCTGACTCTGACTTCCGTCTGTATGAAGCTTATTAAAAAGGATTTAATTTCAAAGTGCGAAAAATTTGGCAGATATAAGATTGGCGAAGATACGATTTACTGCGCTGATTTATGGACAAATACAGAAAAAGTTTTTCTCGTTGACTCCCCTCTTTACTGCTACTATACAAACCTTGAAAGCGTGAGCTATACCGAAGTATGGCACGAAAAATGGTTTGACCTTATTGAGACCCGTTTTATCGCTTACGAAAAATTCAAGGCTCTTAAAAATTCTCTTACATCGTCTTTTTATCTTGAAAGAGGTATGAAGCTTCTTCTTTCCTACCGTTTCAATATAAAAGGAACAGAGAATGAAAAGAAATTCAGAAAACCGATTAAAAATTATTTTAAAAAATATCTTAAAATTTATTTGAAATGCGCTGACATTTCTTCAAAGAATAAATTATTTATTTATGTTTTTTATCTCTTCCCGTTTTTATATAAAACTTTCAGGAAGATGACAGATAATACTCTTTAATAAAGAAAGGATAATGAAAAATGAAAGCAAGAATTCCTAACGCAGGTAACCAGGGCAATATGATGAAGCAGATCCAGAAGATGCAGGAAGATATGCAGAGAATGCAGGAAGAGGTTGAAGCAAGCGAATTCACATCCTCTGTCGGCGGCGGTGCAGTTGAAGTTACCGTTAACGGTTCTCACGAAATTCTTTCAATCAAAATGCAGCCCGATGTAGTTGACCCTGAAGATATTGAGATGCTTGAAGACCTTCTTATTTCAGCTCTTAATGAGAGCATCAAGAAGGCTAACGACGCAATGGAAAAAGGAATGGAAAAGGCTAAGGGTGGCCTTTCAATCCCGGGTCTTTTCTGATGGCACGAAATGTAGTACCTCTTGCCAATCTTATTGAGCAGTTTGAGCGCCTCCCCGGTATCGGGCACAAGAGTGCGCAGAAATTAGCCTTTCACATCCTCTCTATGAGCGATGCCGAAGCTAAAAAATTTGCTGACACAATAATTCTGGCTCACGAAAAAATTCACCGTTGCTCCGTCTGCTGTGACCTTACCGATTCGGATGTTTGCAACATCTGCCTTGATGAAAAAAGAGATGTTTCAACAATCTGCGTCGTTGAGAGCTCAAAGGATGTTATCGCAATTGAAAGAACAAGAGAATATAACGGTCTTTACCATGTTCTCCACGGTTCAATTTCTCCGATGAACGGAATCGGCCCTGATGAAATCACAATCAAAGAGCTTTTAAAAAGGCTCAATAACGATGAAGTTCAGGAAATTATTATGGCAACTAACCCTACGGTTGAGGGCGAAGCCACAGCGATGTATATTTCAAGGCTTATAAAACCTCTCGGAATCAAAGTTTCGCGTCTTGCTTACGGTGTTCCCGTTGGTGCAGACCTTGAATATGCAGACGAAATAACCCTTACAAGAGCGCTTGAAGGAAGGCAGACTTTATAACACTGCCAAGGTAAAGTTTCCACACTTTTTTTAACTTTCTTTCAACATCTTTCCACACTTTCAACAGTGACTTTTATTTAACAATCTTTTCCACATTTTTTCAACAATCCGATTGTTAGAAATTTTTATCATTTTTCGTTGATATATAAGGCTTAAAAAAGTTTTCAACACTTTTAACAGGCCCTACTACTACTACTTAAATATATATATATAATATTATTATATAGTAAGAAAATTTTCGTTGTTCCCTTATAGGAGGAATTAAAATGAAATTTGTTTGTGAAACATCATCTCTCTCAACAGCCTGCCAGAATGTTCAAAGAGCAGTTTCTGCAAAGTCAACAATCCCGGGCACTGAAGGTATACTTATCAAGGCTGCAAACAGTGAGCTTAACCTTACGGGATATGACCTTGAAATAGGCATCAACACAACAATCTATGCAAAGGTTGAAGAAGCAGGTTCAATCGTTCTTAATGCAAAGGTTCTTTGCGAAATTTTAAGAAGAATACCGAACCAGACTGTTACAATTGATTGCGATGAGAGAAACTTTGCAACAATCCGCAGCGGAGACATCAAATATGAAATTATGGGAATTTCTGCTGATGATTATCCTGAATTGCCGACCGTGCAGGGCAGCTTTTCTATTGATATAAACAGAAAAATGCTTTCAGAAATGGTCAAGCAGACTATTTTTGCAGTTGCTGTTTCAGATGCAAAGGTTGTTTATACAGGTATAAGATTTGAAATTTCTGAAGGAGAGCTCAAGCTTATTGCAGTTGATGGCTTCAGAATGGCTATCCGTACAGAGAAGATTGATTATCACGGCGAAGATATTGCTTTCATTGTTCCTGCTAAAACGATGTCTGAGATTTTCAAGCTTTCTGTTGAAGATAATGAAGATGAAGAAGGCTTTGTTTCAATCGGTCTGGGCAGCCGTCACATAATCTTTGAAGTTAACGGTTACAGCATCATTTCAAGACTCCTCGAGGGCGAATTTATTAACTACAGATCAACAATTCCTAACTCTGTTTCAACAAATGTTGAAGTTGATACAAGAAATTTCATCGACAGTATTGAAAGAACCTCACTTATCATCACTGATAAATCCAAGAGCCTTATCAACTGCGTTTTTGACACTGATTTCATCAGAATTTCAAGTATCGCAGCTCTTGGTACTGCTAACGATAAGGTGCCTGCAGATGTTGACGGCAGCAGAGTTGAAATCGGATTTAACAACCGTTATCTTCTCGATGCTCTTAAGGCTTGCAATACGGACAGAGTTAAGATCCTTCTCAACGGCTCTCTCTCCCCTATTCTTATTCTTCCGACTGAGGGTGAAAGCTTCATATTCCTTGTTCTTCCTGTGAGGTTAAAGAAAAATGATTGATAAAAGAAGAATAAGATTAAAAATCAAAGAAAAACCCGTTGTTAAAAAAAGTATTCAGACAGAATTTATCCGTCTTGATTCTTTTCTTAAGCTTTGCGATGCTGTTCAGTCGGGCGGACACGCAAAGATCGTTATCCAGGATGGTGAAATCAAGGTTAACAACGAAACCTGCACCCAGAGAGGTAAAAAACTTCATCCGGGCGATAAGGTAGAATTTGAAAATACGGTATACGAGATAGTTTGATATGAATATTGAAAAGCATACAATCAGAAATTTCCGTAACATTGAGCATATCGAAATCGAACCCGTGAACGGAATCAACGTTATTTACGGTGAAAACGGTCACGGCAAGACTAATATTATCGAAAGCATCTGGCTTTTTACGGGATGCAACAGCTTCCGCACAAGAAAAAACGCAGAGCTTATTAAAAAAGATGCTCAGTTTTCAGAAATTGATATGGATTTCTTTTCATATGAAAGGTCGCAGACGGCAAAGCTTATTATTGACAGTCAGAAAGAAGCTTACCTCAACGGCATCAAACAGATCTCGCCGAGAAAATTTTTAGGAGAATTTCAGGCGGTGGTTTTTTCACCGTCTGTTCTTTCTGTTATAAAGGATGGTCCTTCAGAAAAGCGAAAGTTTCTTGATATCGCAATTTCGCTTGTGAGGCCGAATTACGCAGTTTTACTTTCGAAGTATAACAAGGCGGTCTTTCAGCGTAACGCCCTTTTAAAGCAGATCAGCCAATCCTCAAAGGGTGAAGAGCTGCTCTTCGTCTTTGACGAGGAAATTGCACGCTACGGTGGAAAGATTATTGACTACAGGCTCAATTATATTGATGATCTGAAAGAATTTTCATCAGATATTTACCGTGAAATTTCATCTGACAGAGAGCAGATGGAAATTTCATATCTCAACTCTTTAAAAGAAACCGGAAACGGTGCAAAAGAATGGTCAGAAATTCTTTATAACGAAAGCGTAAAAAATCATAAAAAGGATATTTTCCGATTTGCAACAAGTGCAGGCCCTCATAAGGATGATCTTAACATCTTTCTTTCAGGAATGGATGCAAGAAGCTACGGCTCTCAGGGTCAGCAGCGTTCGTGCGCTCTTTCGCTCAAGCTCAGCGAAGCTTCAATCTTAAGAAAATATTCAGGCGAACAGCCGATAGCTCTTCTTGATGATGTTATGAGTGAGCTTGACGGAAAAAGACAGAAATATCTTATAAAATATTTTGACGGTTGGCAGGTTTTCGTCACCTGCTGCGACAGATCGCATTTAAGAAAAATTAAATCAGACAAAACATTTAAAATTGCAGACGGCAAAGTTAAAAAATAAAGTGGTGATATAATGTTTTTGCACCTTGGTCAGGATACGATTATTACAACTGAAGATATTATCGGAATTTTTGATCTTGATACTTCAACTGTTATGAAGTCAACTAGAGATTTTCTGACGATGATGACAAAGGCAAAAAAGGTTGTTAATGTCAGCTACGAATTACCGAAGTCTTTCGTTCTTACATACGATAAAAAAACGAAAGAAAAAACAATGTATATCTCCCCTATCTCCAGCGTGACTTTATTAAAAAGAATTGAGAATGTGAATTATATAAAAGAGTAAAGGATTGCAGAAAAAATATGCAATCCTTTTTGTTATATTTATATGATAAATTTTAATTTAATTTCGTAGGGGCAGATATCATCTGCCAGTGGTTTTTGAAATGTTTTTAAGGGAACATAATATGTTCCCCTACGGACGATTTCAAAACATTGATCGTAGGGGACGGGTTTCCCGTCCCGTCAGATACAGTGCAAATTTGAGGGAGGCGAAACGTCTCCCCTACGAACGAAAAGTCAGACCGTGCGGACCACTCACGGCGTGTCGCAAGCGTCACGCCCTACAAGAAGATTTATGTCATGGTGGTAGTGCGGTGGCTTGCTGCCGCCGTATAAAAAAGCAGTAACCTTCTTATGAAAGTTACTGCTTTAATTTTTATTTAATTATTTAATTATTTAATTATATCTGTGCCCATATAAGGAACGAGAACCTCGGGAATTGTGACTGTTCCGTCTTCATTCTGGAAGTTTTCAAGGATTGCTGCAACTGTTCTGCCGACTGCAACACCTGAACCGTTAAGTGTGTGAACAAGCTGTGCTTTTGCTTTAGGATCTTTCTTGAATCTGATTGAAGCTCTTCTTGCCTGGAAATCTTCAAAGTTTGAGCATGAAGAAATTTCAACATATCTGCCGTAAGAAGGCATCCATACTTCAATGTCAT
>JAZORX010000263.1:0-6981 GCA_045656845.1 Acutalibacteraceae bacterium
GTGAAAAATACACCTGCAGCTTTAAAGATAATGAGTTTGTTTTCAGCTGAAATTAAAGCTCCGTTCGTAATGAACGGAGCTGATTTTATTCTTGCCTGAAAATGATGAATGTGATTTTTGAAAAGAGATCTTCTTCATAAGGCACTGAACCGAAAATAATCGGAAATGCCGCAACAAACGCAACAACGAGAAGGAATAAAAGCGTACGCTTTTTGAAAAAATCATTGAAGCCGTTGAATGTTTTTTCGAAACTTTTTTCGTTTGAAACGCAAAGCAGAAAAGCAAAAACCGGCACGAGAATGAGGACAACCGTTTCGAGATTTTTACTCAGTGCAAAGCCGTAAAGTGCAGAGAGAAAGGAAATGATTATTGCGACGGCAACGAGAAAATTTTTACCGATAACAGATTTAATAATCACAAAAAGAATAACGGCAAGAAGAGGAATTGATGCGATCAGAAATGCCGATAAATTTTCAAGATGTATATTAGAAAAATGAACAAGGTGAAGATTGAGGTGGTATGCGCTGAATTGCTCTGCGTAAAACTCGGAGCCTTCTGCAGTCTTTGTGAAAATAAATGAGCCTGCACAGGTGAAAGCGCTTATAATTGCAGGAATGGTCTGCTTTTTTAAAAGAAGAGTCATAATGACAGTTGGTGCGAAAAATGCGATTGTCAACGGCTGAGCCAGAATGCAGAGAGCTGCAAAAACAGGCGATAAAAACCTGAGTTTTTCTGAAAAAGCGAGAGCCAAAAGGAAGAAAGAAACCGAAAGAAGAATATGGATATCTTCCGTCAGGAAAACCACATTTGAAGAAATCAGAGACAGAAGAAAAAAGGCGGAAAGATATATATCGTCGTCCTTTTTGGCACAAAAAGAGAAAAACAAAGCAGCACCAAAGCAGACAAACATACGCAAAGCAATAGTGACGGGGTTATCAAAGCCACCGAAAGTTATGCTTAGCATCGCAAGCACTGCAAATGATGCGAGAGCGTATTTGTTTTTTTCAATAAGATTCTTAATTTTCATCTTTTAAATTCCTAACAGCTTCGCAAAGGAAGCGACATAAATTATATAGAAAACAACTATTACAAAATGCTTTTTGAAAAACGCCGTAATTTTTTCAACCGTTGAGCAAACGGCTTCGTTTTTACGGTGGAGCATAAAAAGGTACAGAAGACATTGGCTCGTTATAATTGCGGATGTCCATCTGTTCCAGTTCAGACCGAAAATATATGCGGGAACGGTTGAAATAGGATGAACAAGGCAAAGGAAAAGCGTGAATTTCTCAGCAATGTTCTCAGCTTTTTTAAGAGATTTTATCCACCCGTAAGCGAAGAGGATAAGAAGAGGGGAAAAGATTGCGACAATGCCAAGCAGATTTGAAACGGACATCGTCGAGGTGATATTTTCAAGGATAAAATTGCTCTTTGTAAGGTATTCATTCGGCACAACGGTCATCAGCCATTCTTCAGAGAGTGGCATATCTGCCTTGTTCAGCATAAAGCTGACCATCTCATTAACAGATGAAAAACCTTTTGCTGTTCTTGTGCTGAGAGTTAAAAGACCAAGAGCAATAAGCGAAATATATGTTACTGCGCAAAGAATACCGTCTCGAAGATACTTCTTGTTTTTAAACATATCGTAAAGAAGTGCGATTGCAACGGGTACCATATACAGGAAAAGATATGCGTGATGAATGACCGTGCAAAGAAGCATAATAACAGGCACAGCGAAACGCAGAACTTTATTTTCATTCAACGCAAAGGCGATCAGCGTTAAAAGAATAAGATAAATATCCGTAATTCCGAGCCAGGAAGCGAATACGGGCATAAAAATCGGCGAGCCGACCATAATTGCAATAATCGCTGTTACTGCGTTTTTGTTTTCACAGTGACGGATTAAATATCCACCGATGAGAGCCAGCGTGAGGCTCATTAAAACGCAGATAGCGAAAGAAAGCTTAAAGAGCAGACCGAGCGATACCGTGTCCGAAAACCATGAGATGATTTCTCCGAGAAAGGCTCTTGGCATAAAACCATGGCTGTAGTCTCCGAGGTATGTCAGCAGCTGCCATAGGGGCATACCGTCTTCTTCAGGCACAAAGACAATAAGCTGTGCAAAAAGAAAGATGAAAATGCTGATTTCGTATTTAGTTTTTTCGTAAAGCTTTTTTAACATACGAAACACCGTTATTCTGAATAAATATCTTTTTTTCCGTCGGGAAGTTCTACGCCCTTGTCGTATGTGACGATGAGGGTTGTGTGTTTTTTATAATCAAAAGAGTGGATAACATTTTTATCTATTGAAAACATATCGCCTGATTTAAAGGTGTAGGTTTCTTCTTTACCGTCTTTTTTAACGGTAACAGTAACCTCACCGTCGATGATAAAGAAAGTCTCTTTGTTGAGTTTGTGATAATGGCCGCCACGAAGGCTTGCAGGGTTCGATTCAACATAATTGACTTGTGCAATTTCACCGTGAAGAAGCTGCATAAGCTTGCCACGGTCATCGTTGAATTCAAAATCAGGTTTCAGAATCTCAATCATAAAAAATCCACCTTAAAAATTAGCAAAAGACTTGTTTTTAACTATTCTGTAGGTTTTTATAAGCTCTTCGATACCGTCATCGAGAGAGTATCCGGGCTTCCATCCCGTGCTTTCAAGCCTGTCGTTTGAAACGATGTAGTTTCTCTTGTCAGGGTCTTTGTTAATTTCGGATTCAAAGAAGGTGAAAGAGGGAATATGCTCTTTAATCTTTTCGCAAAGTTCGATCTTTGAAAGGTTAGCGTCTGAAAGACCACAGTTGTATGCTTTTCCTTTCATTGTTTCGAAATTATTGATAGCGTGAATATATGCGCCGACGACATCACGGATGTGAATGAAATTTCTCTTGAAATGACCTTCAAAAATAATCATTGTTTTGTCGTTTACTGCACGGTAAACAAAATCGTTAACAAGAAGGTCGAGCCTCATTCTGGGAGAAGCACCGAAAACTGTTGCAAAACGGAAGGTGAGCGAATTGCCACTTTCAAGAATGGCTTTTTCTGCTTCTGCCTTTGTTGTGCCGTAGAGCGAAATCGGATTAAGAGGGGTTTCCTCTGTGCAGTAAATGCTGCCGTCAGATGTACCGTATCCGCTGTTTGTGCAGGGGAAAATAATCTTCTGCTCAGGCTTTCTTAATTCAAGAAGCATAAGTATTGCATCGAGGTTTGTTGTTTTTGCTGCAACCTTATCGTAATCACAAAGAGGGAATCCGACGAGAGCAGCGAGGGGCAGGATGAAATCTGCACCGTCAATAAACTTTTCTACGGTTTCACGGTCCCGGGCATCGCCACGGACGATATCAAAGTTTTTATCGCTGCAGCAGTCGAGGAGCGCTGTCTGTCCGAAGTAAAAGTTATCCAGCACACTCACTTTGTGTCCGAGTCTGAGCAATTCGGGCACAAGGACGCTGCCGATATAGCCCGCTCCGCCTGTGATTGCAATTTTCATAATCATTTACCTCCGCCGTAAATAAGTTTTGTGCCTTCGTCTTCAAATTCAAACGGTATGATTCTTGAAGGGTCAAAGATTTTTGAAACATTCTCTCTTTTATCGGGTGTGACATACAAAAGCATAAATCCACCACTGCCTGCGCCAAGGATTTTTCCTCCGAGGGCACCCGCGTTTCTTGCAGAGGAATAAAGCTCGTCGATTTCATTTGTGCTTATTCTGTCCGAAAGTGTGCGTTTGAGCTGCCATGTATAGTCAAGAAGCTTGCCGAAATCATCAAGGTCAGATCCTGAAACAAGGATTTTTTCACCTTCGGCAACGAGAGCTTTCATTTCATTTAGCTCAGAAATTTTATGAGGAATATTGTTCTGCTGAGTGACGGCAACTTCGCCCGAAAAATGCGAAAATCCAGTAAACACAAGCAGCAGGTTTTCGTTGAACTGTTTTTTCTTTTTATGAGAGATGTCAATGGGAAGGATTTTGTATCCGTCGGCATCAAATGTGATTTTATTAAGACCTCCGAAAGCGACTGCGAGCTGATCCTGAACACCGCCTGCCTCACCGCAAAGAACTCTTTCAAGATAGATCGCCTCTTTCGCAAGCTCCATTTTGCTGAGCTTTTCGCCTTTAAGAAGATGAAGCTCGTTAAGAAGACCGACTGCAAACGATGAGCTTGAACCGATACCTGAACGAGCAGGGAGATCAGCGTCGTATGCTATCTGAATACGGTCAATGTCAATATACTTCATTGCTTCTCTCACGAGAGGATGCGTAAGCTCCTCGGGAGAGTTGAAACGCTCGATTTTTGAGTATGTAAACTGATTTTTATAGTCGAAAAGTGCAGGCAATTCTCTTACGGTAACATAGGAGTATTTATTGAAAGTTGCAGACAGAACACACCCGCCGTGCTCGTTAAAGTACGCAGGGAAATCAGTTCCTCCTCCAAGGAAGGACATTCTGAAAGGTGTTCTTGTTGTAAACATTAGTCAATCTCATCCTTTATAAAATCGTAAAGATTCTTGTATTTTCTGACATTCGGAATGTCGATAACATTGTCGCTGCCCGTGAGGAAGATAGGGGTACATCCTGCATCAATTGCTGCAAGAACATCCTTGTCTGAATCGCCGACCATAAATGATTTTGAAAGATCAATATTAAAATCTTCTGCAGCTTTTCTTATCATTCCGCCTGAGGGCTTGCGACAGTCACATTTAATTTTAAGCTCAGATACTTCTCCTTTAAAGCCTCTGTCGGGATGATGGGGGCAGAAATACAGCGCATCGGTGTAAGCGCCCTCTTCGCCCAGAAGAGTGTCGAGCTTGGCGTGGATTTCGTCAAGTACGGTATAGCTGAGACGACCCATTGCTATTGACGGCTGATTGGTTATTACAATTGCAAGATAGCCGCTTTGGTTGATTTTTTTGATTGCCTCAGCAGCTCCGTTTATGAGTTCAAGCTGTTTGGGTGAGGTGATATAACCTTTGTATTTGTTTATCGTTCCGTCACGGTCAAGGAAAATAGCTTTTTGCTTTTTATCGGCCCGTTTTTCTGAAACGATATTTTTTTCAATATCAGCCGTAACATGGTGGAGTCTGTCTGCTGTACCCATATCTTTGACATATTCTGCAGAGTGATAGGCGTAAACTCTGCCGCTTTCTATTATCGGCTCAACCAGGTCTGCGCGAAGGTTGAGCTTACCTTCTTTGTGAGAAGAGTAAAGAATTTCTTTCGAAAGTATATGTATTCCTGCGTTGACGCAGTTTTTATAGTTGCCCTTGCCGTCGTTTTTGAACCAGTCAGTAACGATATTGTTTTTGTCGCATACTACAAGCTCACTGTCGTACGGGTGAGAGTTCGGATGAACAAACAAGGTAACGAGCGCATTGTTTTTAAGATGAAAATCAATCATTTTCCTGAAATCGACGCTGAATATCAGGTCACCATTGATAAGAAGAAAATTTTCGCTGAGTTTTTCTCTGATTCTGAAGAGAGCGCCTGCCGTGCCGAGGGGCACTTCCTCTTCATAATAGGATATATTAACACCAAGGTTTGTTCCGTCACCGAAATAGTTCATAATATAATCTTTCATATGGTGAACGACTATGATGATATCCTTTATGCCTGATTTTCTCAGGTTTTCTATCTGATATTCAAGGACGGGTCTGCCACAGATTTCAACCATCGGTTTTGGTCTGTCACCGTAAAAGCCTGCAAGCCTTTTGCCGAAGCCACCTGCCATAATAACAGCTTTCATTTTCATCACCTGCTGAGGTTTATTTTGATTTCATCGATTCCGAGAACGGATTTTAAAAGAGAATTGTCCATAGCTGTCGATGAAGTGCGTGTTTCATAAAAGAGCTTCATAATTTCGGCCTCGGGAGTTCTGACGATGAGTTCCATAGGCAGATCGTGCTTCTGAGCAATCATAAATCCGACATCGTATTTGCTCAGCGACTCATCACCACACAGGTTGAGTATCTGTGGATTATCATCTTTTTCAGAAAGTTTTACAAGTATTTCGGCAACGCTGTTGTAATCAAGAGCTGAACGCCATAGACCGTCTGCAAGAGTGAATTTCTCTCCGTTTACGGTTTTTTCAACGATGTTATCGTAAAAATGCTTTTTGTTTTCAAGTATTGACGGACCTATCATAAACGGAAGTCTTGCAACATTGAAGCCATAGCTCGTCACAATGCTTTCGGCCTCAAGCTTTTGTCTGCCGTATTCGCTGACAGGTGAGGTTGCATCGCTTTCTTTGAAAAAAGGAATTTCTTCTGTGTTTTCTCCGTAGACGCAGTCTGTTGACGAAAACCAGAAGCTTTTTGCACCTTTGAAAGCCTCAAGAAAGCTTGTGAGCGCAGTTATATTGATGCTTCGTGCAAATTCGGGATCTTTTTTTACAAGATCAAGATTGTGGCAGGCTGAAAAATAAAAAATACTGCAGTCTGAAATATCACCTGCAAGCTCAGCGAGGTTGGTGATATCGTTTTTATCCGTAACATCAAGCTTTACCCATTCAACTCTGCCGGGGAAAAGGCTTTCCTTTTTTCCATGATAGGTAGCAATAATCCTCCCGTCGCTTTTTTCGACGAGATTTTTTAAAACATATGAGCCTAAAAAGCCGTTTGCGCCAACAACAATGTACATACTGCCACCTCTGAGCATATATATAACATTCTATCACAAATGTTCTTTTTATTCAATATTAAAATGTTTAAAGGGTTTCGGATGGCTCAATACTACATAAAAGGAAAAATTACGCAAAGTTAACAAAGAATTCACAAATAACCTGTTGACAAATCAACAAGAGAGTTGTATATTTATAAATGTAGTTAGCACTCAACTTAAAAGAGTGCTAATGGTGCTAAAAGGCGGTGAGAGAATGGAACTCAGTCAGAGAAAAGAAAAGATACTCGCTGCTGTTGTAGAGCATTATATAAAGACGGGCGAGCCTGTTGGTTCCAAGACTCTTTTATCTGCGCTGGATAT
>JAZORX010000264.1:0-5161 GCA_045656845.1 Acutalibacteraceae bacterium
ATCCCTGAGTAATTTCAATTGATATTCTTTAGCCGTGTTCACTCCCATTTTTTTGCTGATACTTTGTATTTCTCCTGCTGTTTGATTACTCAAATTTCTACAAGATATGCATTCATAAGTTCTGCCTGTACATCCACAAATTTCTCTATATGTATATAGATAATATGTGATGTAATAACAGCCACAAAAACAGCAATGCTTTAAGGGAAAAGTACCATCTGTCAATAGATTTAACCTATACTTTTTTATGATTCTCTTTGGAAGTTTGCTAAAATCTATTGTTATGTAAGCAAAATCGTGCTTATTAACATCGCACTCCATAATAGCCTTTTGTAGTTTTTTACGGTTATTATATACATTTGCTACTATTTCCTCTAAAAGCCTTATTTTGCTATCCTTGCTAACCTCTGTTAAAGAAGCTGATATTTCAATGATTTTCTTTTCTTTCATTACTTTTGCTCCTTTTCATTCGGACAATAATTCTATTTCATCCGGTGACAGAATAACTTCGTCAAGACAAATATCTGCAAGTGTCATAGGTTTTCCGAAAACTTCGGTATAAAAGTCCTCAATTTTCTTTATAAGCTGTGGCTCAGTCGGGTCTTCGAAATTGCATATAATTTCAATACACCCCTCCTCATCACAGATTTCTTTTATTACTCCTATAAGGTTGCCGTATTCCGAACATTCAGCACCCCTAATCTTTTGACCCACAGTATAAGTTATGCCCTCATACTCGTAGTTCTCTCCGATTTTATCCTTTAGCATTTTTAACACTCCTTTACTCTGCCAACTTTTTAAGCAACGACCTTAAAAACAACATATTTTCTTTATATTGCGGTAAAAATGGTTTTGTATAGTCGTATGCAAAATAACGGTAGGCAACTATTTGTATATCTGCTTGGAACTGATTATCTTCGGGGATTTTTCTAAGTAATGCACCAATTTCAGGAAGCACTCTGCATTCTTCATACAAAAATTCTTCCTCTTCTTCCGTTACATACTTCCTTTGCCATTCCCTTGCTGTTACAGTTCCGTTTTTAAAGTGATGTGCCTGTTCTGTACATAGAAGCCATTTGATTCTTTTTTCTTCTGAACAAGGTTCAGCGGAAAAAGGATAATGCCTACAAGTGCGAGGTCTTACATCATAGATACTGCATCTGTTATTTTGGAGCATATCGCATTTCCCGCTATCATCTGCCTTTAATACAAAAACAGAAAAGCAGGGCGATAACTCTTTTAATTCTGCAATATCTAAAAGAATATCCTCCTCAGAATCGATACAACCGCTTTTCTTTTTCTCTACAATAATCCTGAATGCATCTAACGGTTCTAAAATGATACTGTCTTTAACATTTTTACAACAAGTTCCACAAGCCGTACACTTAAATTTGATTGCTTGCTTATTTGTTATAGGGACAATGTTCTTCGGCAACATATCAAAATCCTGAAAGTTTTCTCTTTCCAACACTTATTACACCTCAGTCTTCGATAATTTCCACAAAGTCACGAACAACTTCCAATACCTTTTCATAACCCTGACTTTTAACCTGTTCTATTCTTTCATTAAACTCTTTGAGCTTTTCCTCTTTATCAAAAATACAACAGGTTTTTATAGCCTCGCGAGCATATGCAAGAATATGAAATACATTACCTTCAGGCGAATCGAAATCTATATGTATCTTCGGTTTAATATATATTGACATTTTTTCATCTCCTCTTTTAAAATCCGTTCCAAATCTGCTGTCCGTTATATTCAAAGGTCTGTGCATCCATACATTCCTCCGGTGTTAAATCTCTTATTCTCTTTCTTGAACGGGAAATATATAATTTACTCCTTATTGGTGTATATGGCTGCATCTTATCTATAACATCGTCAAGCTCCGTTACGGCGTTATAACAATCGGGACAGTTTTCCTTTAAGTACATAAAGAAATAATTACGGTGAAAGGGACAGTAACCGCAAGCACTGGCTTTTGTTTCAAGTCCCCATACTTCAAGGCAGTATTTGTAGTTATCAGCACGGGTAAGCCCCATTTCCACTAACGGAAATTTAGTCTCAAACATAGGATTCATACTTTCAAAAATTCTGTGGTCTTCTTCAGAAGATATCCCTATGTGCATTTCATGTGCTCCCTTATCGCATTTCCTACATCTTTCCTTGAATTTATAACCAAGAATTTCATAGCGTACATACTTCTGGATAGCAATTATTTTTTTATCTATCGTGCAGTGTCTACGCATTTTAGCCTTTTTGCCATTTTCATCCACAGACCAAAACGGAATGCTCGGCACTCTGGCTTTTCCAAACTTCTCTATGTAATCACCGTATAAATTAGTTTCAAGCACCTTAAAGGGTATTCCGCAAGCTTCACAAGCACCTTTTATAAAGTTCACCTGTTCATATACCCACGGTGGCTCCCAGCCCATATCACAAAATACGATTAAATCATAAATAGGAACTTGTGGATGACTGTTATTTCGTACTTTGTTTTCACAGGACATAAGCGCTAATGCTGTCGATTGCATACCCGCACCGCAGGAGAGGATTTTAAGCCCCGTTCCTGCGTTTGGATTGTTTTTCTTTTCCGAAGTGCCAAAGAGCACATCTAAATCCATAACATATTGAAGTTGATTATTAGCTTTCACCATCAATTATCATTCCTGCATATTTATTTCTATACAGCGTAAATTCTGAAAGACCGGTATGCTCAAAAACTGCCGACAACTGATATTTTTCAGTATTTTGATATCTACCCATAATCTCACAGGATTTATGAGGATGATAACCCACAAGTTTACTTTCTTCCTTTAATAAACGCCGAACTTTTATAATTTCTTGTTTATCTTCCGGTGTAAGTATCATTTGCGGATGATTTTTTTGATATTCAAAATAATAAGCTCCAAATATCGGTTCCCATTTCATAGCATTATTCCATGCTTCTTGCGCACTTTCGGGTGTTGGACTTTTGTAAAACACACCTCTGCCACAATCTTTGCATTTAAAAGAAAAACGATAATCTCCTATTGTATAGAAAAAATCATTCATCTTTTTCTTATCAAAAAGCTGAATATTTGTACTACCACAAAGACAAGGATGTAACTCGTATTCTTCCTTAATTGTAATATTCGGTGGAATTATACCTTTACTGTTTAAAAAGCCTTCCAAATCCTGAAATAGTCTTTCACAAGAGAAAGATTCAAGTTCCTCTTGGCTATAATTTCCCATTAAAGCTATTGTTGCTTGTTGTATATCCCATGGAAAAAGGCAAAGTGGAATATCTACAGAATTTATCACTAGCTTGGCACATTCCGCTCCTTCATTTAAAGCAACAATCTCAATTTGTTGCTTTAAATCTTCAAGCACATCTTCCGGAGAATTATAAATAATACCAATATATGAATAATCCGTTGCTAAACATATTTCAGCTACACCATACCACAAATCTGCCAATTTGTTTGAATCAACCGTAAATCGACTCAGAAAATCTTCAAATTCCTTTTTTTGCATTCTTTCCTCCTATTATCTTTTTGGATTTTCAAATATGGGAACTATAGTTCCTTGACAAAATCAATCCTTTTATAAGAAAAATCTAACTACTATAAAGAAACAATTCATTTTCACCCGGAATATAGAGTTGACCATTCTCTACACATTTAAAGAAATCGGCTTCACTATCACCAGATGCTTCATAGAATTTTTCATAACAATATGGATATTTTTGTTTCATTCCCGGAACATCATCCATTTTAAAAAATCCTAAATTCACATCTGTTTTTACAGTATTCATAAAAGTGCGAAGGTCACTATTTTTCTCACTTTCATTCATTTTCCTTACAGGCACAAAATGAAAACCGCCGTACTCAAAGGAATTTTCGGGCAAGTCTGTTGCATAGCATTCATCCAAAGACTCATTATCTATGTTAACTACCGTGCCGTCCTTTTCTATATGGATATAGCAATTACTGTCACCGCAAATACATAATTCTGCTCTTGCAGGAAATGTACTTAAAATGTTACACAATTCATTTACTGTGATTTTTTCCTTAAAAATCATTTTTGTTTTGTCATACATTTTTTATCTTCCTTCCTAAAACAAAAAATCCATCGCTTTATGATACTAACAGGTCAAATATACTCATTTGTCCTGTATCATACTTTTTAGCGGTGGTTTTCCTTATTTCTATATTCGGTTTTATTACTACTATCGGTTGAGGTTTAAGTTCTTCTGGAGTATTAACAGTTTCTTCAGGAACAGAAACAACCTTTAATACAGGTGCTTCCTTTTTATCCTGCCGTTCACTGTGAATTGCCATCTTCTTAAAGGTATCTGCCAGAGTTTCGGCATCTTCTTTTATACCTGACATCAGTTCTTTAGCAAGCTGCGTAGTCATATCTTCACAAGAAGATAATGCCGCCAAGCCCTCATCACTGATATTACCCTCTATAACCGTTGCTGCAGATAATTTTGAAGCCATAAGTCTTAATGCTCTTTGTTGCATAGTGTCTTTGTAATAAAGCATATACACTTCAACTTTAGGAGCTGTCTGATTTATTCTGTAGCTTCGCCTTGCTGCCTGACGGAAAATATAAAGGTTGTAGGCAATGTTATAAAAGATAAGTGTAGTAAAAGCATTTAAGTCGAGGCCCGTTTCAACAAGTGCGGGGTTTACTATAAGTACCTTTACTCCTTCTGCCAATCTTTTATCTACCCATTCCTCACGCTTAACAGTAGGTACTCTTTGGTCGAGAATTGCAGTCTTGATATTTTCATTCGTGAGCATTGTATGTAACTTCGTTTGAGTATCAAGACGAGTCCAAGCAGTATAAATTATTACCCGCTCCCCGTTCTCTACTTTTTTCTTAACCAAATCAATTACCGATTCATCCTTTGGTTGCTTTACGGTTATATCTCCGTAGTTCCTCGGTTCTATAAGTGCTTCCTTTTCAATCTCATTAAAGGGATTGTATATTGGCTCGTGTCCGTAAGGTTGGTCAGGGTAAGCAGTAAGCAAATTAACAAAAGCAGACATTATACGATTGCCGAGTTTTTTCTCACGCATCATTATCCGCTTAAACTCATTTTCTATTGCTTTGTACTGACCTTTTACCTCATCATGCATATTACAAGCAAAAGGTATTTCTTCGTAATCAGGAAGT
>JAZORX010000265.1:0-8908 GCA_045656845.1 Acutalibacteraceae bacterium
ACAGCCAAGGGCGATGTTGAGGTAATCGTTATTATCATCGAAGTAAAGGTTGATAACGATGATAAGGAAGCTGTTGATAAGGTAGACCTCAACTCAAAGCCGGGCGATGCACCGATCGAAATTCCGACAAGTAAGCCGGCAACGACGGAATCTGAGGCTCTTGTGGCAACAGAACCAGACTTCGCTTCTTTGAAATATCTTCTCGAAAATCTTACGGATCTTGGTCATTCGTTCGAATATTCATCAACAGATATAAATGCTTATCAGACTCTTTTATATGAGTTGTCAGATGAGTACGGTCGTGTAACTATCTATAAGCATATTTATGGTGAAGATGGCGAAAATATCAGAACTTCGTATGGTTCTTTTGATCATGCTCCGGAATCGGAACGGGATCCGTTAAATCAATTCGGGAAATATTATGCGTATACAAAGTATCCGGCAGATAAATTTGATTGGATAATCAAAAATGTTTTTAACGTCACTCCTGACAGAAACAATGCAACCATTAAAAGAGATAGTGGAATAGACTTGTATTATTATGACGGTTATTATTATGTTTCTAACGGTGACGGTGGGGATGTAGGATGCACTTGTAATATTAAGAATACACAGATCGGTGACAATAATATCTATACCGTGGAGTACGATGTGATGGAATATGACAATGCTCTGGAGGCTTCATATAAAGTTTCGTGCGTATTGAAAAACATCGACGGAAAAAGACAATGGTCATTGTACTCTATCGAGAAAGTATTCACACTTCCTGCAGATGCAATCGAATATAACGGACATTATTACAAGTTGTATAAGGATACAGGTTGCGGAACTTGGGAAGAAGCACAACGGTATTGTGAAGAAAGAGGCGGATATCTTACTGTAATTTCATCGCAGGAAGAGAATGCAGCAATTTACGGGTATATGACTTCTTTGGGTGCAGACAATGCATACATCGGTCTGAGTGAAAATACGCAAACCGGTGACTGGACATGGGTTAACGGTGATACAGCTCCTTACAGAAATTGGGAAACGAATGAGCCGAATAATGACAGGGGAGATGAGAACTATGCGATGTTCTATTTCTCTGACGGCACATGGAATGATGGTGATTTCGGAAGAGGTACCGGTAATGACAGAATGTATTTCATCTGCGAATGGGATCAGTTGCCCTCTTAAAGTGTAAAAATCTTTTTGCTCACGGCAGATTTATAATGTGATATTGACAAACTCTGCCGTGTGGTATATACTTTTAAAGTTAAAAATTTTTTGAAAATGGTGATAATATGTCAGGACATTCAAAATGGAGTACCATTAAGCGTAAAAAAGAAAAACCAGACGGCGCAAGAGCTAAGGTGTTTACAAAGATCGGCCGTGAAATCGCAGTTGCTGTTAAAAACGGTGGACCCGACCCTTCAGTAAATACAAAGCTTAAGGATGTTATTGCAAAGGCAAAGTCAAATAACGTTCCTAACGATAATATCGAAAGAATTATCAAAAAAGCAGCAGGTGAGGGCAACTCAGACAACTACGAAGAGATCATGTACGAAGGCTATGGCCCGTCAGGTATCGCAGTTATTGTTGAAACACTTACTGATAACCGTAACCGTACTGCAGGCGATGTTCGTCATTATTTCGATAAGTACGGCGGAAATATGGGTCAGAGCGGTTGCGTTTCATTTATGTTCAGCCGTTGTGGTGTTATTATGGTTGAGGCTGAGGGCATTGACGAAGAAAAGCTTATGGAAGATGCTCTTGAGTCAGGTGCAACAGACTTTATTACGGATGAAGAAGGCGTTTTTGAAATCCGTACTGAAGCAAATGATCTCGGTGCAGTCCGTGATGAGCTTGAGGCTAAAGGATATTCCTTCCTTCAGGCAGAGGTTGAGTATGTTCCCAGCACTTACACAAAGCTTACAAACGAAGACGATATAACCAATATGACCAAGATGCTCGATATGTTTGAAGACAATGATGATGTCCAGAATGTATGGCATAACTGGGAAATGGAAGACTAATTAAAATTTTAAACCGCAGCAGGGATTTTCCTTGCTGCGGTTTTGTTACTTCTGTTGCCTTTTCTCCATCTTTTTCCAACAGATGAAGCCGTACATATCATTTACAAAAAAGACGGTGAAGCAAACTGCCATCGGCACATATGAAAGGTCTTTAAAAAATGCCATTGTCCAGAGTGCTATCAGCACTATGTCATTGATTGCATAGCCAAGCGCAAAGTATGGGCTGCGAAAGGCCGTGAGAGCTGCCGCTATATAGCTTGTTAGCACAGAAAGTGTACTGGGGATGAGGTTTGCTGTGTTAAGATGCTTGAGAATAAAATAGAAAATTACAGTTACGATTACGGACGATATTGCGATAAAAAGTATCTTTTTGAAGGTAAGCTTGCTGACCTCGACTTCACTTGACTGTTTGTAAGGGTGACGGATCCACGAAATAAGGGAGATAACAGCCATCGGAAGTGTCATTCCAGCATAAGTCAGCAGCTCACCGTAATAACCGAAGCTGTAGGAAATTATTGCGTAAATTATACTGAATATAATCATCAGCACCTGGCCGGAAACAAACCCTTTTGCAAGAAGAATAAGGGAAGTTACTCCTATAAGCGACGCAGAAAGGCTGACTATGTCCGTGCCTGAAAAAACAGATGAAATTATAATGACCGAAACTGATGAAAGCCACAGAATCCGTTCAAATTTAGTAAGAGCCTTGAAAGAGTTGATAATGTTCATTTTTTCACCTTTAAGATTGAATGTTGTTTGTGAAAATAAAAAACACCCGTGCACATCTTCAAAGACCTAACGATGTACAAACGGATGCGAAGCATCACACTACCCGGTGGCAGTAAGTATTTTGTTGAGTATCAGTATTATACCATAACTTTGATTAAATGCAACTGTTTTGTGCTATTGATTTTCAACTGTGCAATTGATATAATTAAAGTATCGTATAAAGAGGAGGGATTCTGTGAATTTGGTAAAAAAACTTCTTACGCACACGCCTGAAGGTTGGTCAACAAATTCGCTTGAAAGAAAAAGCTATTATGCTTTTTTTATCGGTCAGAATGCGATTTATGCTCTTGTTACTTCGTATCTGACAACTTATTTTATGCTCATTGGTGTTGATCTTACTCACGCTACAGGAATTATGCTTGCAATTAAAGTATGGGATGCCGTTAATGACTGTATTTTCGGCGTGATTTTTGATGCCGTAAAATTTAAAAGTGGAAAGAAATATCTGCCGTGGCTTCGTATTTCTCTTTTACTAATAACGGTTACAACTGTGCTGATGTTTGCTGCTCCGTTTAATTCAAGCAGCACGACCAAGCTCGTATGGTTTGCTGTCAGCTATCTTATCTGGGATACTGTATACACACTCTGTGATGTGCCGATTTACGGTATTATAACTTCGATGACTAAAAATATTGCCGAGAGAAACTCAATGATGGCATATAAGAGCATCTGGGGTGGAGCAGGCGGTACTGTTACTACAGTTGTTGTTACGGTCCTGATAAGCGAAAAGGTCGGAAGCACATATACTGTCGTTGCAATCGTGGTTGCGATTATTGCTTTTCTTACAATGCTTCCTTCCTGCCTCCATCTTCAGGAAAGATTTACGCCTGTTGAAGAGGAAAGCTTCTCTGTTAAAAAGATGTTTACATATCTTTTTAAAAACAAATATCTTCTCATTTTCTATATAGGATTCTTCTTCTATTCAAGCGTTAACATCATAAACGCCCTGAATATGTGGGTGTCTTTCTATCTCTTTAATGATAGTCTGTTCTCCTTGGTTGTCGGGGCATTCAGCGCTGTACCGTCGGTTCTTCTTTCTATAGTTACTCCGAAAATTCTTACAAAGATAGATAAAATGAAGCTCTTCAAGCTCTGTACGCTTGGTATAATTGTTTCAAGTGTTGTTATGTGGGCGATAGGATACAAGAGCATAATCGCTTTTGCTGTGCTGTCGGTTATCCGTTCAATCCCGATGTCTATTTTTGGTTGCGTACTCTTTATGTTCACTCCTGACTGTGCAGAATACGGCAGATTCAAGACCGGAATTGACGCAAAGGGTATCACTTTTGCAATTCAGACATTTATGTGTAAGCTTACGGGTGCTGTTTCGGGCTCCGTCAGCCTCTTGTGGATGGGACTTGAATATACAGGTTGGATAAGCGTTCCTGCTAAGAATTTTGAAGAGCTTCAGGCTCTCAATATTCAGCAGTCTCCTCACGCTCTGGATGTTTTATGGTTTGTTTATGTTATGGTACCTGCAATCGGATATTTGTTCTCTCTTGCGGTATGGATGTTCTATAAGCTCAACGATAAGGATGTTCAGATTATGGCAGACTGCAACTCAGGCAAAATATCAAGACAGAATGCCGAAAAAATGCTTTCGAGAAAGTATTGATGCTGAGCATTATATCATCGGATATAAAAATTTCCTTATAAATTGCAAGAATAATCCCTGACAGACGAAAAATCTGTCAGGGATATTGTTTTATCGGTATTTCAGCGGGCGATTTGTGAATCTTCCTACGATTTGAATTTAATATTGATATCTGTTGTAATGGTTGTTTTTGTTCGGGATTTTCAGGTATTAACTTTAGCAGGCACTACATCTTCGTTGATGTAGTCTTCAATTATCTTTCCGTCGCTGATACGGATAACTCTATGCGCCTTCTGTGCAATTTTATCATCATGCGTGATGAGTATGATCGTTCTGCCTTCAGCCCAGAGTTCGTTGATGATTCTCATAACCTCTTTACCTGAACCTGAGTCAAGATTACCCGTCGGCTCGTCAGCGAGGATAACGGGAGGTCTTGCTGCAACTGCTCGGGCGATTGCAACTCGCTGCTGCTGACCACCTGACATTTCGCTGGGAAGATGGTTCATTCTCTGCTCAAGACCGACTCTTCTGAGGGCTTCCGTTGAAAGCTTGTCTCTTTCTTCAGCTTTCATTCCTCTGTAGATAAGCGGAAGCTCAACATTACCTTTTGCAGTAAGGCTGGGAATAAGGTTGAAGCCCTGGAAAATAAATCCGATTTCCTGGTTGCGGATTGTGCTGAGTTCATCGTCATCCATGTCCTGAATGTCTTTGCCGTTAAGGATGTATGTTCCGCTTGTGACGACATCGAGAAGTCCGAGCATATTCATAAGAGTTGATTTGCCTGAACCTGACTGACCGACTATTGCTACATACTCGCCTCTGTCAATGCAAAGGTCAACTCCGTCGAGAGCTCGTACCTCATTTTCACCGGGGTTATATATTTTATATGCGTCTTTAAGCTCGATAAGATGTGACATAGTTTTATCTCCCTGAAAAAGTATAATTTATAATAACACGAATATTCCTTAAAATCAATTAGATAATCTGACAGTGTTGTTAAATTTTTATTAATTTTACAGATTAATGGGTTGATAAGTTTGATAATAAATTCTGTTTGTTTTTATGCTGTGTTGATTTTAACAAACAATATGATATAATAAAATTATCATAAACAAAGTAGGTAAATTTATGCTGCAGAAAATCAAGAAAAAAGTTTCGAGGATACAGATAATTGCAGGTGGCTTTTTCGCTGTGATTTTAATCGGCTCCCTGCTCCTTATGTTACCGTTTGCGTCTCGTGACGGTCAGGTTACGAATTATGTTGATGCACTGTTTACTGCTACCAGTGCAACCTGCGTTACAGGTCTCGTGCCGTTTGATACATATTCACATTGGTCGGTTTTCGGTCAGCTTGTGATTCTTTTTATGATTCAGCTCGGCGGTATAGGATTTATGACAGTCATAACGATGGCAACTCTGTTTATGCGCCATAAAATCGGGCTGCAGAACAGAATGCTCATTATGGAATCGGCAGGCACGATAACTCTTTCAGGAATAGGTCATCTGGTTAAAAGAATTATTGCCGGAACAGCAATCATTGAAACTGTAGGTGCCGCGATTCTGGCTACGCAGTTTGTGCCTGAATTCGGGGTCGTGCGTGGAATCTATTATTCGTTTTTTCATGCGATTTCAGCTTTCTGCAATGCAGGTTTTGACCTGATGGGATACCTCGAACCGGGCTCTTCTTTGATTCTTTTTAACAATAACGCTGTGGTGCTTCTTACACTTTCGCTTCTTGTAATTATCGGTGGTATAGGCTTTTTTGTATGGGATGATATTATCGTCTGTAAAGCGGATTTTAAAAATTATAAGATGCATACAAAACTTGTACTGGTCGTAAGTGCTGTTCTCACGGTTGTGCCGTTTGTTTTGTTTTTCTTTTTTGAATATGATTGCGCCTTCAAAGGGATGAATCTTCCCGATAAGTTTTTAAATGCATTCTTTCAGTCGGTAACGCCCAGAACGGCAGGTTTTTCTTCAATTGATATGAGGACATTGTCTGAACCGGGCAGTATTGTTACAATCGTTCTTATGTTTATCGGAGGAAGCCCGGGTTCAACGGCAGGTGGCGTAAAGACGACTACTGTTGCGGTTATACTTCTTTCGACGATAGCTTATCTTCAGGAGGATAACGATGTAACAGTGTTCAAAAAACGCATTGAGGATAAAATGGTAAGGCGTGCAAGCTCGATTGCATTTATATATTTTTCAATGATTTTCGCTTCATCTCTTGCTCTGAGCTGGATTGAACCGATCGGAATAAGAGAAGTGCTGTTTGAGGTAGTTTCTGCTGTTGCTACGGTAGGCCTTTCAATGAATGTTACGGCAACTCTTTCTTCAGCTTCAAAAGTGATTCTGATTGTGTTGATGTATGCAGGCAGAATTGGTGCTCTGTCTTTCATTATGCTTCTGACAAAGAGAAATAAGACAGCCATTCTCAAACGTCCTGCTGGAAAAATTATGATAGGTTAAGGTGATATTATGAAATCAATTCTTGTAATAGGTATGGGCAGACTCGGCAAGCACCTTGCCTCGACAATGCTGAAATTAGGCAACGAGGTTATGGTAATTGACAAAGACCCTGATGTTATAGAAACTCTTTCTCCGTTGCACGGAGATGCCAATATAGGAGATTGCACAAACGAAAATGTTATTATGGCTCTCGGTGTTGAAAGCTTTGATATCTGCTTCGTTACGATTGACTCGGATTTTGAATCTTCGCTCGTTGTAACCTCGCTTTTAAAAACTCACGGAGCACAGATGGTTATTTCAACTGCGAAAAGAGATATCCAGGCAGATCTGCTTAAAAAAATCGGTGCTGATGAGATTGTGTATCCTGAACGCGAAATTGCTGAAAAACTAGCTGTAAGATATAATGCAAACAATATTTTTGATTTTATCAAGCTTACTTCGGAGTATGCAATTTATGAAATTCCGACACCGTCCGAATGGACAGGTAAAACAATTGTAAGCATCGGTGTCAGACAGAATTATCAGGTGAATATTATTGCGATTAAGAAGGGTAATACTCTCAATACAATGCCGGGACCGGATTATATATTCAAGGCTGATGACCATGTTATTGTTATAGGTAAAGCAGGAGATGTTTTTAAACTTTCATCCGAAAAGTGAGGTAGTTGTTATGACAGTAAATGAACGTTTGAAGGCTCTGAAGGTTCCTTCTGTGCTTGAAGTTATTGGTAATCGTGCTGAAACAGTTGAGGAATGGGAAGAAATTAAGCCCTTCGTCAGGGAAATGATGTATAAGTGCGAATACGGCTATATTCCCGAAAAGCCTCAAAAGGTATCATTCAAAGTTGTGAGTGAGCCTGATGACCGTTTCTGCGCAGGTAAAGCTACTATAGAACGAATTGAGATAACATCAGAAATCAACGGTGAAGACTTCACTTTTCCGATAACATATGTGTGTCCGGCTAAGGCTCAGGGAAAGATAAAAACTTTCGTCTGTATAAATTTCCGCCCCGATATTCCTGATAAATATATTCCTACGGAGGAGCTTGTCGATAATGGCTTCGCAGTGGCATCTTTTTGCTATGAGGATGTGACAAGCGACGATGCCGACTTCACAAACGGTCTTGCAGGTGTGATTTATAAAAATAAAGAAAGAAGCCTTTATTCACCGGGTAAAATCGCAATGTGGGCATGGGCTGCGATGCGTGTTATGGATTTCCTTGAAACAAGGGAAGAGGTAGACCTTAACTGTGTAACTGTCTGCGGTCATTCGCGTCTCGGCAAAACTGCACTTTTAGCAGGTATATCCGATGAACGCTTCTCTTGTGTTCATTCAAACTGTGCAGGCTGCAGCGGTGATTCGCTCAACAGAGGAAAGCAAAAAGGAACAGAAACAATAGGGGATATTATCGACCGTTTTGAATTCTGGTTCTGCGAGAATTATAAAAATTATTACGGCAAGGATAACGAAACAGAGTTCGAACAGCACTTTATGCACGCTCTGATTGCACCCCGTCCCGTACACATCGGTTCAGCAGAAGAGGATATCTGGGCAGGACCCGAATTGCAGTTTCTTTGCTGCGCTGCTGCGTCAGAGGTATATGAGCTTTACGACAAGAAGGGCTTTGTCTACGACGAAGATGATTACCTTAAATGCGGTAAAATGTTAAATGACGGAAGTATTGGATTATACTTCCGCCATGGTAAACATTATTTCGCCCGTGATGATTGGCACGGACTGATTGATTTTATCAATAAACACTTTCAGAATTGATGTCTGTGTTTAAAAATTCGCAAAGCTCATTTTCTTTAAGACCGAGAGAACAGCCGATAAGAGTTTTGATATAAGCTGTTTCGTTTGTTAAACCGTCAATGCTCAGGACTCCGTTTGAGAGTGCTTCTGCGGTTGTGACATAAGAAAAAGAAGATTTATTGCAAGGTGTAAGTATAAGGCTTACACCTTCTTTTTTGCACCTTTTTGCAAATTCTGCGAATGAATTGGTGTCACCGTCAACACAGACAGTCTGAGAATGATAGG
>JAZORX010000266.1:0-3844 GCA_045656845.1 Acutalibacteraceae bacterium
CAAAGGCTGCTCGTAACAAGTCAAGAAATTCAGCTCTCAAGACAGCTATCAAGAAGGCTAACGCTGCTGCTGCAGCTAACGCTCCTGAGAAGGAAGCTGCTGTTAAGTTTGCTATTAAGAAGGTAGATCAGGCTTGTGCTAAGAATCTTATCCACAAGAACAACGCTGCCAGAAAGAAGTCAGCTCTCGCTAAGCTTCTCGCAGACTAATTGAGATTAACAATACGGACGGGTTTTATATCCGTCCCTTTTGTTTTTTTAGGGAAACAGTACAAATCCGAACCCGTTTTTTACGGGTGGATTTTCGGTGGCTGAGAGTGCAGGAAGGCTGACGCCTTTCAAACTCGAAACGCCGGAAAGCCTTAAAAAGAACGGCTTTTGGGCGAGTTCGGGTTTATACTGTTTCCCTACGCAAAAATTTTCTTGACTTTATTCCAACACTGTAATATAATTAGTGTAAATAAAATTCAGGAGGTACTATCCCATGTGTGATACACTTAAAAAGATTCTCAAAGTTGTAGGCATTATCGCTGCTATCGCTGCTGTTGCTGCAGGCGTGTATTTCCTTATTACAAAGGTTCTTCCCTGCAAGAACAAGGTTGAGGAAGACGATCAGAACGATTACGTTTCATGCTCATGCTGCGACATCGATGATCCTGTACCTGTTGAAGCATAAACAAGATACATATTCAAGGAGTGGGCTTTGCCTGCTCCTTTTTACTTTGTCCCCGAACGGGTCACAAACGAAACCAGAAGACCGCTGATTATTGCAGCCGTTATTCCTGCGGAGCCTGAAGAAAGAGGTCCGGTTACAATGCCGAGCCAGCCCGTTTCGTTTATCATTTCCCTCGTCCCCCTTGCCAACGTATAGCCGAAGCCCGTAAGAGGTACTGTTGCGCCACAGCCTGCAAAATTCACAAGATGGCTGTATAATCCGATGGCTTCAAGAATAACACCAAGAACGACGAAGCTGACAAGTATCCGCGCAGGAGTAAGCTTAGTCAGATCTATTAAAAGCTGACCAACCACGCAAATTGCACCACCGACTAAAAAAGCCCATAAAAAATCCATAAAATCACCTTGATTATATTGTTTTTGGAAAAGAAATTTATATTCAATGAAAATGATGTAAAATTATTGAATGTTACAAAAAAGTTGTTTATTTTATAATGATATTGAGCTTAATTTCTATTGACTTTAGCGTGTTAATGTGTTAGCATAATACCACAATATTAATCGGAGGGATTACATATGAAAAAGGTATTATCAATTATCCTCGCAGTTGTAACTGTTCTTTCAGTTCTTGCACTTGCAGGCTGCGGCGCACCCAAGACAGATATGGAAGCAATCAAAAAAGAAGGCAAAATCATAGTTGGTATCACAAACTATCCGCCAATGAACTATAAAGATGAAAACGGTAAGTGGATCGGCTTTGACACCGAACTGACCGAAGCTTTTGCAAAAAGACTCGGTGTTGAGGTTGAATTTGTTGAAATCAACTGGGATACAAAATTTGTTGACCTCAAAGCAGGTACTATCGACTGCGTATGGAACGGTATGACAATCACAGATGAAGCTCGTAGCAGTGCATCCATCTCTGATGTTTACCTCAAGAACTCACAGGTTGTTGTTCTTCCTGCTTCTAAAGCAGCTGCAGTTAAGAGTGTTGCTGATCTCAAGAATCTCAACTTTGCAGTTGAAAAAGGCTCAGCAGGTAAAAGTGTAGCTGAAACTGAAAAACTTGCATTCACAGAAGTTGATACCATGAGCAAGGCACTTCTCGAAGTTAAGAGCGGCAATTGCGATGGCTGTATCATTGACAAGACAATGGCAGATGCAACAGTAGGTGCAGGCACAAGCTATGAAAACCTTGCAGTTTCTATCACACTCAGCACAGAGGAATTCGGTGTTGCTTTCCGACAGGATTCTGACCTTACAGCAGAATTCAATGCATTCCTCAAGGAATACCAGGAAAGCGGCGAGTTTGCAAAGCTTGCAGCAAAGTATGATGTTGATATCGAAAAATAATTTTAATCAAAACTAAACACAAAAGGCAGGAAGCAAAAGCTCCCTGCCTTTCGGATGTTTAACAGTGTTAATATCAGGAAGGTTTTTTTATGTTTTTAACAGTAACCAAAGCATTGTTTGAAGGATTTGCAATAACTTTAGAGCTTTTTGCACTGACATTGCTTTTTGCTTTACCTTTAGGTCTCATCATCAGCTTCGGCTCTATGAGTAAAGTCAAGCCCCTCAAATGGCTTGTCCGTACCTTTGTATGGATTATCAGAGGTACTCCCCTTATGCTCCAACTCATAATAATTTTCTATGTCCCGGGCATTGTCGGTATGTGGGCCAGAGAACAGGATACGGTAAACTTTTTTATCCAATGGCTTTCCACTTGGAAATCTATGGACCGTTTCACAGCAGCTTTGATCGCTTTCGCAATCAACTATGCCTGCTATTTCTCGGAGATTTACCGTGGCGGTATCGAATCCATTTCAAAGGGACAGTATGAGGCTTGCCATGTTCTCGGAATGAGCAAATCACAGGCTTTCTTCCATGTTGTTCTTCTTCAGGTTATAAAGCGCATTATACCGCCTATGAGCAACGAAATTATAACACTCGTCAAGGACACTTCCCTCGCCCGTATGATCTCCGTTTACGAAGTTATCTGGAGCGGTGAAGCATTCATCAAGAGTGACGGTCTTCTCTGGCCTCTCTTCTACACGGGTGCATTCTTCCTTGCTGCCTGCGGTATTCTTACAATCGTATTTAACAAAATTGAGAAGAAGCTCAGCTACTTCTCTGCGTGAGGTGAACGGATATGGCTATACTTGAAGTTACTGAGCTTACCAAAAATTTCGGCTCAACAAAGGTTTTAAAAGGCATTTCCTTCAACCTCGAAGAAGGCAAGGTGCTTTCAATCATCGGCTCTTCAGGAAGTGGTAAGACTACCCTTCTGCGCTGCATAAACGGCCTTGAAACGGCAACGACAGGTAAAATCGTCGTTAACGAAAAAACTGTTTTTGACAGCGACATCACGGATAAAGAAGCTCTCAAGGAGCTTAAGAGCAATCAGCAGAATATTGGTCTTGTTTTCCAGCAGTTCAATCTTTTCCCCCAGTATACAGCTCTGGGAAATGTTACTCTTGCGATGAAGCTCGCTGCAAAGAAGCGTCCTGATTACAAGAAAAACAAAAAAGCTATTCTTGAAGAGATTGATGCTACAGCAAAAAAATACCTTGATAAGGTCGGTCTTTCCGATAAGCTCGGCAACTACCCTTGCGAGCTTTCAGGTGGTCAGCAGCAGCGTGTTTCTATCGCACGAGCACTTGCTATGAATCCGCAGATTCTTTTCTTTGACGAGCCGACATCAGCTCTTGACCCTGAGCTTACGGGAGAAATCCTCAAGACTATCCGTCAGCTTGCCGAAGACAATATGACAATGGTTATCGTTACACACGAAATGAACTTTGCAAAGGATGTTTCTGACGAGGTTATATTTATGGACGACGGTATTATCGTCGAGCACGGCACACCTCACCAGGTTCTCGTAGAACCCAGAAACCCAAGAACAAAAGCCTTCCTTAACAGCTACGAAAAATAAATAATTGACAACACCGTCTGTAATTTGTTATATTAAAAACAGCAAATTAAAATTTAGTGATTATAATGATGAATTGGAATATCATTATGCATCTATGATTATTTCAAAAGTTGCTTATCTGATGTCAAATGATGAAGAGTTAAAGTTAGACTTAAGTCAATTAGCAGACTTATGGTTTAATTCATTATATAAATTACCTAAATATACAGTCAAATTAGAAGATGTGGAAATTGCATTA
>JAZORX010000267.1:0-3104 GCA_045656845.1 Acutalibacteraceae bacterium
AAGGAGAAAAAATATGTTATACGCAAAAATGAATCAGATAATTGACGAGGTAAAAAGCGACGTTGCAGAGCGTGATGAGCTTGTGGAGTGCATAGCCATTGCACTTCTTTCAAGGAAGAATCTCTTTATACTCGGCGATACTGGACAGGCTAAGAGCTACGCAATAAACCTTTTTCGCAAAAGGATAATCGGTGCAAAGCAGTTTGAACGCCTTATGTCAAAGCAGACGGATGAGGAACAGATCTTCGGAAGACTTGACCTTTCAAGCCTTATCCCCGGCAATATGCCGCAGGATGAGTTAATGAAAGAAGAGAGTTATGCGGAACTATACCGTAGGCTGTCCGAACAGTATGAAATATATTGTACTGCAAAAAGCTCCGATGCCTTAAAATCTGCTTATGAACTCTCAAAGCAGACAGACCTGCTCAAGCACATTATCTGTACCCTTAAAAGTGGTACCCCAAAGATGATAACAGAGAGAAAGATACCCGACAGCCATATAGTCTTTCTCGATGAAATATTCAAGTCGGGGGACGGAATATTGAACTCACTTCTTACTGCCTTAAATGAAAAGGTGTACACCAACGAAGGACAGACAGTACCCATTCCCGTTATTTCTTTCTTTTCTGCATCAAATGAGATTCCAAACTTCAACGACTCTGCACAGGCGATTCTAAAGCCCTTGTATGACCGATTTGAATTAAAGGTACTTACACAGTATGTGCAGGAAAAGGATAATCGCTTAAAGGTGTTATCGGGTAAGCAAGGAAAGAATACGAACGGTAGTGTTACCACAATCGACCTTTCCGAGCTTTGTGCTATGCAGAAAGAGGTTGAAGCTATCACTGTCCCCGACAGTATAAACGAGCTTATGGACGACGTTCTTTGTGAGCTCAGACGATGCGGCATTCACGTCTCTGACCGTAAATACTTCGGCTTTACTCCTATAGTCAGAGCAAAGGCATACCTTAACGGAAATACGGAAGTAACTCCAAAGGATTTGCTTGTGCTTAAAAACTATTTCTGGAATAAGCCTGAAGAAATTGCAACGGTTGAAAAGGTACTCACAGACCTTTGTGAAAACCCCATCGGCGCTGAAATCGAACGCATTTTAGCAATGGCAAGCGAGAGCAAGTCCGTTATGGAGGAAACTCTTTCTCAGTTTGAAATACAGCAGGTTGATGAGCGTGAGAAGATAAAGCCTTATGTTGTATTTCAAAAGGAACTGTTCAGAATCTATCTTGAACTTACAAGCCTTCGAAATGCAGACCTTGGCGACTCTGACAACGCTGCAATAACCGATGCTGAAAACGAGCTTGAGGAAATGCTTGTCGAAGCTGCAAAGGCAGTTAATGCTACGTCAATACCTCTACACGAACAAAAAAGATTAAATGTATAAATGAAAGGAATATATTATGGGACTTAATAAAAATATTTACATAGGAAGACTTACAAGAGATCCGGAAATCAAGATGTTCGGAGAAAACACAAAGGTTGCGAATTTCACTATAGCCGTTGACAGACGCTTTAAGAGCAAGAATCAGGATGCTCCCTCTGCGGACTTCATCCCGATTACTGCATGGCGTGGTACTGCTGAATTTATCGAAAAGTACTTTTCTAAAGGCAAGCAGATATATGTCTGCGGCTGGCTTGAAACATATTCGTATGAAAAGGACGGTCAGAGGATGTACTCATTCAGAGTCAATGCTGATGAAGTCGGTTTTGCTGATACTGCGAGAAACGAAAATGGTCCTCAGCAGAACACGGGTAATACTTTCCCCGATATGAATGGACCTTCCGGCTTCGGTCAGTTTGAACCCATCGGCGATGGCGAATTTTCGGACGACACACTTCCATTCTAAATAAAAAGGACGTGCAGACGGAGATAACCTCTCCGTTTGCACTCCCCGGAGGTACATATGGAACAATTCAGAAGTATTGAAGAAATCCTATCGGGACTATCAACACTCACAGGACCTGCAGATACTCCAAAGACAGACCGTGTTCTCAAATCCACACGGATAGAACAGGCTATCTTTGATGATTTATCCGGTGATGCCGATGAGCTTGCCTCTTATGAAGAACAAGGCTCAAAGAAGCTCAAATCCTTTGGAAGTCTTGTAAATGATGTGTTTCAGTCTGTGTACGGGCTTCGACCTCGATATACAGATGAAAGTCAGATGACTACATTATCAAGAGAGTTTAATAAAGGTATCCTTACAGACCTTATGACTGACGAGAACTACACGGCAGTCAAAAGCGTATGTGAGGGCAAAGAGCTTCCCGCTATCGGTGCTACCGAAGAATTTACGGGACAGTTGCTTTCAAATCTTGACGGTCTTATGGAAAAGGCTACAGGCGGTAAAGGCAAGGTTGATGCACTTGACAGAATGGAGCAGGATGCAAGAGATTTATCCGAAACTCTATCCGAGCTTCTTTCAAAGTACGAAACCGCACCCGAATCGCAAAAGCCTAACCTTGAGCGTAAGATTGTGAGTACAGCTAACCGTATCGCATCAAAGAAGGAGCAGTCACAGATGTACGCAGGGCTTATACAGAACAGTATGAGCAGAAACGGCGCTGATATCAGGCGTGCCATTGCAACTTCAACAGAGGCGGCATTGGAACGTGCAAAGGATATTCAAAGTGCTGTTCTTGCATGGGGTGACGGAGATCCCGAAATGAAAAAGAATCCCGTTAATACGGAAATCTTACGGCGTACTGCAAATTCACATAAGCTTCGGTATATTGCAAAATTTCTCGGCCGCTACAAAGAGATGTTAAAGGCAAAGAGAATTGCAGGATATTCCTACGGCAACGGCGAAAAGTACGACATTGAATACGGCAACAACGTAAACAAGGCACTCACCTCCGAGCTTGCTATGCTCTCTACTCCCGAACTGATACCGCTTTTTATGCGAAAGTATCAGAGCAAGAGTCTGAAGCAGTACCGCAAGCGTGAGCCTGAATACAAAGGTAACGGTGATATTATCGTCTGCCTTGATGAGTCAAGCTCTACATTCGGTGAGAACAATGCTTACGGCATGGCTGTGGCAATGGTGCTTTACGAAATATGCCGTGTGAATAATGCAAACTTTGCTTTG
>JAZORX010000268.1:0-7297 GCA_045656845.1 Acutalibacteraceae bacterium
TATATGGAAAAACTGCTTACATACCTTATTGAAGAAGGCAAAAAATCTGGAATTAAAACAATACTCAATTCCGCAGATATGAAAGCAATCACTTTGTATGAAAGAGTGGGTTTCCATACTTCATCAACAATTATGTACATAGACCTTTAAATTCAAATTGATTTGACAATAAGACAAATTCCAATTTAACGGAGAAACAATAATAAGACAAAAACAAATAAGACCGTCTGCTCGTTCATTGAGTAGACGGTCTTATCTATTGTATTTGAGAAAGTCGTTGCGGTGTTCTTGGTGGTTGAATTGATACCCTTGAGAACGGAGCAAATCGCCCTTTATTGCCACAAGGTTGATGTCAGATCTTAACGCTCTTGCGATTTGTTCAGTATCATATCCACGTTCAGCTAACTCTATAAAGTCATCGTCGGGCAGAGCTATTTGAGAAGCAAAGACATTTGCTTCAAACTCCATTCTATTATCACGCATATCGAAGATATTAAATTCCTTGAAACCGCCGACTTGGGTGGCTTCTTCTCTATGCAATGAGTCGTGTCCGAGTTCGTGTAAGAGAACTATCTTCTCCATTACCGGATGCAGATTATCCTTGATGAACATAAAGCGGTTTCGCATTATGACCTTATACGCTCCACGTTGACGATTAAATGGATAGTATAAGATTTCAACACCGAGTTCCTTTGCAATCCTATGAGGATCACGAGTTCCGCAAAGGTCAACTATCTTATTAGCCTTTTTGACAATCTCGGAAGTGCAAACATACATTGGTTCTCACCCCTTTCATACACCTTTCTATTATAAGCCTAACATAAGTAATGTCCCAAAAAACGGACTTATTCAGAACGATGCTTTTTAGGAGTGAATTTCTTGTTGTTCTGCTTTGCAATCCAATAGGCATCCTGAATGGCTTTCATCATCAAGTCCATATCTTCTTCTGCCATATCGCCACCTGCAAACAGTCCGGTAACTTCTTCGGTCAGTTGTTTGGCTTGCTTAGCACCTCTTGCGCCGTACTTTTCGGCGGCCTGAGCTACAAGCATATCAGCGTTTCCGAGCAATTCATCGGTTGTAATATTGAGAGCCTTTGCAATCTTCTCCGCAGCATCCAAACGAGGGCGAGCTGTACCTGCTTCATATTTTTGAATCATACGGGCAGAAATTCCGGTAAGTTCAGAAAGCTGCACCTGAGTAAGACTTTTATCTTCTCTAAACTTTTTCAGTCTTTCATTGAATTTCATAATCATACCCCTTCGGCTATATTTTTAACATTTTCTTGAACACGAACTTTAATTCGTGAAAACCTATTGACACGAATTTATGTTCGTGCTATAATTTACCCACAACACGAATATAAGTTCGTGCTTATATAATACACCACGAATTAGAGTTCGTCAAGGGGTTTTGCAAAAAATTCAAGAATTGAGGTGAAAAAATTGAGCCGTTCTATACTGCATTGTGATATGAACAACTTTTATGCAAGCGTTGAGTGTATGCTTGATCCTTCCTTGAAGAAATATCCCGTAGCAGTATGTGGCTCGGTAGAGGAACGACACGGCATTGTACTTGCAAAGAATTATGCGGCTAAAGCCTTTGGCGTTGCAACGGGCGATGCCGTGTGGCAAGCAAAGCAAAAATGCAAAGATTTAGTTATCGTTCCACCTCATTACGAAGAATATATAAAGTATTCAAAACTCGCAAGAAGCGTTTACAGTCGCTTCACAGACCAAGTAGAACCGTATGGTATGGATGAGTGTTGGCTTGATATAAGCGGCACAGAAAAGCTCTACGGCGCTCCTGAAAGGGTTGCAAACGAGATTAAAGAAATAATTAAGTTTGAACTCGGATTGACTATTTCTGTCGGTGTATCTTTCAATAAGATCTTCGCCAAGTTAGGCTCAGATATGAAAAAGCCTGATGCTATTACAGTAATTGAGAAAGACACCTTTAGAGATAAGATATGGGGACTCCCCGCAGCGGACTTGCTCGGTGTAGGTCGAGCAACGCAGCGTGTATTAGATAGCTACTGCATACGAACCATTGGAGATTTGGCAAATACCAATCCTGACTTTCTTAAAAGACGGCTTGGAAAACCCGGTGTTGCCTTATGGCAGTATGCGAATGGTAATGACCACTCCCTTGTCCATAAATCGGACTTTGTTTCGCCAATAAAGAGCGTAGGACACGGAATTACCACAGTAGAAGATTTGAAAGAAAACGAGCAGGTGTGGCCCGTTTTCCTTGAGCTAACCCAAGACATAGGACACAAACTACGTGTTCATCAAAAGTGTGCGGATGGAGTCGCTATTCACATACGAGATAACACGCTTTTCTCAAAGCAATGGCAAATGAAGTTGGATATGCCTACACAGTCCCCAATGCTCATAGCCAAGACCGCTTTTAGTCTGTTTGAGAAAAGGTATGATTGGAGAAACCCGATTCGCTCAGTTACCATTCAGGCGATCAATTTAGTGCCACAAGACACGCCCCGACAGATTGATATTTTTACGAATGTTGCAAGGATTGAGAAATTGGAAAAACTCGATTTATGTATTGAAACGATCCGACAGAGGTTCGGCAAGGACAGCATTAAAAATGCAGTCCTCTGTCAAAATCTAAGGATGCCACCTGAAAAGGCAGAACTTACAATGCCGACCGGAATGTTGAGTTAGGAGGTTGCTATGAATAGTATTGCTCAATCGGATAATCACGTTCCTTGCGGTTATATGGGTATGCTCGGTTGTAATGGTTATGAACAAATAGACGGCATTATCTGCTTAATCGCTAACGGAGATAATAACTTTCTGAATGAAGGAATTGTAGAGGGTTCGATTTTGTTTATAGACACAAAAAGCAAGTTCCAACAAGGACTACTCAATGTGTTTAAGTTCAAGTCGAATATTTCGCCCCAATACAAACTTTCAAGAAATAGAGTCGCAGGAGCAACGTTCTGTGGGAAAGTGCTTATGGCAATCAACCAATATTGATAGGAGAACACAACAATGGAAGATCGTAGAAAAGTGTATGTAGAGGTTAGAGCAAGACACCTGATTGACGGTACTTGCCGACCTGAGAGTATAAAGTTTGAAAATGACGAGGTTTACGAAATTGACCGAGTAAAGCACTGTTGCCGAGCTGCTTCTACTAAGGTTGGTGGAACGGGACTTCGCTACACCGTAATGATATGCGGTCAGGAAACTTATCTTTTCGATGAGGAAAACGGAAAATGGTTCGTTGAGGGTAAAAGCAGAGTTGCCACATAAGACACTCTTATTACTCTGTTTTTACAGAACCTCGATGTGTACGGCAAGTAACTTGATGAGGTGATGTAATTGAAAAATGATGTATGGACTCCGATCCCGATGTATTGCTCAAATTGTGGGCATCTGAATTACGGCTATCGGAATGAAGAAGGTAAAATTAAGTACGAATGCAAGAAGTGTAAAGTTGTTGCAGTACGAACTCAGAAAGGTCGCAGACACGACCGAATTGACATTTATGCCCCCGATGGGCAAGTGCGCTACGAAACGTAACCGCACCTAATGTGAAAACTAAATACGGCGACACGACGGTAAGGTTGAGGTGAAACAGACTATGTAATTCCTTATCAGGTCAGTTGCTTTGAATACTATCGGTACGTTATACCAAACCTGCTAAACGCTAATATGAGAGGCTGCCGACAAGACAGATAGCCATAGGCTAATTCTGTCTTGCCGGTGGCTTTTTTCATTTGGCAGACAAACAAAGGAGCTTCCGGCTGAGAAATCAGAAAGGAAGCTCTTTTTATGTACTTATTTAGCGGTTGGCTTTGTTTTCTTGCCAAATATCCCTGATCTCCACAGATTTTGAAAACCAACAAAATTCAAAATTTAAGGAGATTAAGGAATGAATAATACGATTATTTCTGCTCTTGAAGAGCAATTCAAAAAGGATTGTAAAGTTATCAATCTTAAATACGAGTATCCCGGATATACGGGGGTTGAGCAGTGGGCAATTATTACGGACTTATCAGAAGATGAACTTTGCACTAAATATGCCGAACAAGTCGCTCCATTTAGTCCATACATTATATTAACAACTTCGTTTGGTGCAGTACGTGATGTTTACCGAAGAAATGAAAAGAAGCATCAAATGAGAGCTTCTCGAAGTGTTGATGCGTTTAACTATGATGATGAACTGATTACATCTTTCCATCACGAGCTTATTGAGGTTTCGACAGAAGAATTATTGTGTCAAAATCTTGAGATTTTAAGACTACGTGAGGCAATTACAAAGTTACAGCCTAAACAAAAAGAGCGATTAATAAAGTTCTTTTTCTACGGAAAAAGCGCTCGAACAATAGCTGCTGAAGAAGGAGTTGCATATAGTGCGGTTGATAAATCTATTGCTTGTGCAATAAAAAATTTGAAAAAATTTATGGATTAGGGTGTGCATTTGACCTCTCTCAGTGGGAATTAGTGAAGGGGTTGTTCAATTCCGGATACGTTCAAACCCCTTCCACTAATAATGGAAGATGAGGTTAATCCTATGAAAAATGCAAACATAACTAATGTAAAATGGGGCGAGATTTATCTTTGTGATCTCGGAAGCAATAAAGGTTCTGTTCAGTCGGGCAAAAGACCTGTACTTGTTCTTCAAAATAATATTGGAAACAATAATGGTCCAACTACTGTTGTTGCAACTATCTCAAGCGTTTTGAAAAAACTAAATCAACCCACACATATTTTACTTGATACATCTTGCGGATTAAGAGAGGACTCTATTGTAATGCTCGAACAGATCCGAACTGTTGATAAGGAAAAAGAATTGCTTGAATACATCGGTGAAGTTCGTGATGAAAAAACCATATATGCGATTAAGCAAGGTATTTTAACCGAATTTGGACTGATAAAAAGACCGCAACCAAGACGAACCGGATTGATTCTAACGCTATGCCCTAAATGCAGAGCCGAGTTTATGAGTGTTCCTGAAAATATTGTACGCAGAGTAGATCCGCTTCAGGTAGACAAAGAGAGGTGTGATAAATGTCAAACATCCTTTGGATATGATTATCTTATCATTAAAAAGAACCCTCGAAATACAAAGTCTGAGGGGTGTTGTGATGGATAAGAAAATCGACAAAACTTATGCGGTGATTGCTTTGGTAGAGATTTTGTATGAAGAAAAGCTAATCAACGAACCAACGTTAAAGGCAATTATACTACGGCTGCAAGACGAGCAATCGCACATTTCACAAACCTCTCAATAATTTCTATAATAGACTCAGAACAAAGGAGGTAATAAATATGTTAAATGTAAACAGTCCGCAAAGAGTGGGTAATCCTTATGCTTTTTTAGATCGCAACCGAACAAGAGATATGGTGTTTTATGGTCGTGTATCGACAGAACACGAAGCACAGTTATCTGCCCTTGAAAATCAAATCCAATGGTATGATGACCAAGCTAAGTACCATCCTAATTGGAATGTGATTGATAAATATATTGATGAAGGTATCACCGGAACTCAAGCGAAGAAAAGACCTGCCTTTTTGCAGATGATAGAGGATGCAAAAGCGGGAAAATTTGATCTTATTGTTACCCGTGAAGTATGTCGATTTGCCCGTAATACTGTAGATACTCTTGTTGCAACGAGAGAACTCAAAAATTTAGGTGTAGAAGTATACTTCGTTGAGGATAACATTTGGACAATGGATGGCGATGGTGAGCTTAGATTGACCATTATGGCAACGTTGGCTCAAGAAGAAAGCCGTAAGGTTTCCGAAAGAGTAAAAGCAGGACAACAGATCAGCCGAATCAACGGCACGATTTATGGGTGTGGCAACATCCTCGGCTATGACCGTGTTGGAGATACTTATGTCAAGAACCCCGACCAATCCGAAACTGTCAGGATGATTTATGATATGTACCTTAGTGGAAAAGGTACTATGGTTATTGCGAATGAACTTACTCGTCTGCAACGCCTAAACGCTTCAGGCTTAGTCAAGTGGAACGCAGGAGTGGGTTCCCGTATTCTTAATAACCAAACATATATGGGGGTTATGGCATACGGCAAGTCGTATAGCAATAACTACTTGGAGCAAAAGAGAGTCAATAATCACGATGCTTCTACTTATATGTGTGTTAAAGCAGATTTTGAACCGATTGTATCAGAGGAAGAATGGCATAAGTGTCAAGAGATTAAAGCTCGCAGAGTAAGGACTTCTTTTAAGAGTGCCAATGAAGCCACACAGAAGAAAAAATCCACTCACGGAATTAAGGAAAACAAAGACTTGTGGGGCAGTAAACTTCTCTGCACTTGCGGTCATTCTTTCAGAAAAAACAGATGGCATAAAAACAAAGGTATGCCTTGGTCGTATGGTTATCAATGTTACAACCAACTTAACAATGGTTCGGCAAGTCAACGAAGAAAAGCGGGAGCCGATGATACCGGATATTGCGACCAATCAATGATTGCCGATTGGAAACTTGAAATGATGGCAAAGATGATCTTTGAGCAGATATGGCAAGAAAGAAAAGAAACGGTCGATACAGTCTGCAAGCTAATCAAGGAGTGCTATCAGGTTGAGAAGCCTAAGAAGGTTAATTTGACCGGAATTGTATCTCAAATAGAGCGTTATAAAAACAAGAAGAACACGCTGCTTGAGATGAGAACAGACGGTGAAATTAGCAAAGAGGAATATAAGGAGCAAAAAGAGAAAGTTGAAAAAGCTCTTTTAGAACTCACGGAAGAATATGAGCGTATGCTTGCAACTGAAGATGCAATACAAAATCCTGATATATGTTGGGATGAAATACAATCTTCGCTTAATGCTATGATAGATTTTTCCAATCCGCAAATTGACCGACACATCATTCGTAAGTTTGTTTCTAAAATCGTGCCTAATGGCAGAAATCATTTCCGTTGGTATATGAACTTGGATGGGAAAGATACTACCACAATAGATATGGTAACAGAGGGCAGAAAAAGTAATGCAGTCATCAGCTTCAATGATGACGAGGAGGATGAACCTCCTCTACATATCGGGGATGTAATCGGTTTGACTGAATTACAACAATTTTTCCCGAACCTATTGAAAAACGAAAATCAAAATGGTATAATCTCAAACGTTGCTAAGTGTAGTGAAAAGTCATCCCTTGATGCTATACTGCACAGGCTGCTATCAAAGGTTGATAGGAGTTCTCTGACCTTCAATTTGCCCCTTGATTTCGACAAAGCAGCCGCTTTCAGACATCAAAACGGCGATTACGTAAGGAAAAATCAGTGGAAAGACACCACCGTTTCGGTGTA
>JAZORX010000269.1:0-2165 GCA_045656845.1 Acutalibacteraceae bacterium
TAAGTGAGCAGGAATATGAAACCTTGAACAAGGCAATAGCAAAAACAGGTCTTACAAAATCAGCTTTTATACGAACAGTTGCAAGAGGATATTTGCCCAAACCACGACCACCAAACGGCTACGATGAAATGGTGTCAGAACTGACGGAAATCGGCACCAACCTTTATGATATTTGTAGGGTAGCATCAAATACAGATAAGGTTGACACTACTCTGCTAAAAGAGCAAGCGGAGCGATTGGATAAGGTGATTTTACAAATCAATACTTTCTTCACCGTTCCTAAGAAAATCAATGGAGGCGATATAAAATGGCAACAACAAAAATATGGGACATAAAAGGCAGACTTGATTCCCTGATAAATTATGCTGCCAATCCCGAAAAGACGGACGGAAATAAATATAGTGAAAAGCAAATACAAGCACTCCACGATGTTATGGACTATGCCTCCGATGATTATAAAACGGAACGAAGCTTGTACGTATCAGGCGTTAATACAACGCCCGATACGGCAAAGCAGAAAATGCATCAAACAAAGCTTCGTTATGGAAAAACGGACGGCATTGTTGCATTCCACGCCATACAGAGCTTTAAACCGGGAGAGGTTACACCCGAAATCGCTCACGAAATCGGCAGAAAGCTTGCAAAAGAAATGTGGGGTGATAGATTCGAGGTAGTAATTGCAACGCACCTGAACAAGGAACACTTGCACAATCACTTTGTAATTAACTCTGTATCCTTTGTAGATGGTAAAAAGTATTATGACAATACCGCAAATTATAACCTCATTAAAAAGATTTCTGATAGGCTTTGTGAGGAATATAATCTGTCGGTAATACGGAATCCTAAAAGCAAGGGTAAGCATTATGCTGAGTGGTACGCTGAGAAAAACGGCTATCCTACGGTACGAGGTCAGATAAAGGATGAGATTGATACCATTATCCAATGTTCATATACTTATCAAAGCTTTTGGACGGAACTCAAACGCAGAGGATATGAGGTTAAGGATACGGGGAAATACATAGCATTGAAACCAACCTTCTCCGAAAAATATATCCGCCTTAAATCTCTTGGCGAAAATTATAGTCCTGATGCAATTAAAGAACGCATTATAAAGGCAAGATATGGCATAGTAGATATAGACAATCCAAAACCTGATTATAATGCTTGGCTTAATAAATACGAACCGATAAAACTCAAAGGCTTCAAGGCTCTGTATTATCATTACTTATATCTGTTCGGAAAGATACGCAAAAAGGAATCACAGCAAAGAATATCATTCTATCTGCGAGAGGAGCTTATAAAATTTGAGCGATATCAAAAACAGTTTCATTTTATGATTGACAACGATATTGAAACTTCAGTTCAACTCATCGAAATGAAGCAAACGGCTGAAAATAGGATTTCCGAACTGACATTACAACGGTCAAGGTTATATCACAAGCCTAATGCTAAAGGCGAAATCGCAGATGTAAATGCTGAACTGAAAGGCCTTCGTGCGAAAGTCAGAATGTGCAATAATATTTTAACCGATTCAGAGCGTATCAACGAGCGTTATAAGGAAGCAGAAAGACTTGAACAAGAGGCTATGATGCCTAAAAAACATAAGAAAAAAGATAAAGATGACGAACTTACACGATAGGATTGGAGGAACTTATGAAAACTGTAAAAGCTATTATAATTATAACTTTGGTAAGTATTTTTACCACAACTACATACGCAGCAGAGGTGCCGAGAGAATCGGCACCCTGCAATGCCACGAATGATGCAATCGTTTTTGTTGAAAGTTATATCGGTGATATTTTAACTGAAGTACAAAACGGAATGGGATATGCCGACGCAAGAGCTAAATCAAACCGCATATTCTTTAATGTTTGGCTTAACGCTCAGACAAGCGGTTATAGCTACGGAGAACTTGTTGACATTGCTAATGCTGCAATATGGCAATATCGGGATATGTATCTGCGACCTGATTTTTATGCAAATAATCTTGAAAAAGTCAGAACAATTATTGCTCCTATGATTGAAGATTATAAATCCGGCAAAATCACTTATGCAGAAGCGGAGTTTAATGCTCGTGTGAAAATCTATCAATCGGTTAACCCGAATTTCAATCCTGATATAGAGTATATGAAAGATCCCCTGTCGAGGGATATTCCGTCAGTAGA
>JAZORX010000270.1:0-7135 GCA_045656845.1 Acutalibacteraceae bacterium
GTTCAGTTTTGAAGGTGCGTAACCTAAATAGATATCAAAACCGTAGCACACTTGCTACGGTTTACTTTTTATCTTGATTTTATCGGAGGATGATTATGGATATTAATTCTGCAAAAAAGAACAAGTTGTTTTTTATAACAATACCTATGGTGATTATAGTTGTCGGTGCGTTGCTGATGATTTCGACTATTATAATGCCGTATGCCAGTGCGACTAGTGAGCAACTCGAAGTTATAGAAAGTATGAAAGGATACAATTATACTTCAGTTGCAGGACTTACAGTTGAAGAAATGGATAACATCTCAATGATTGAATACGCAAAGGCTTATAATGAGCTGAGCAATCAGATATGGGGTAATCCAGATTTCGGTAAGATATATTCAGCATTCATCACATTGATGTCAGCGTTTTCTCTTATTGCAATTTTATTTGCTTCTGCTAAAAAGCCAATCGGAACAGTAATTTCAGTCGTAGTTGCTTTTGCGATTTTTATGGTGCAGAGCTGGGATTATACCGACAGAGGTGTTATCGGTAACGGTAATTATGTCTGGGGTATAGGATATTATATTTTCTATGTTGCTGCTGCAGCCGTCCTCATCGGTGCTATATGGATGATGATCGGAAAAAAGAAGATCAGATCATTAACAGTTGAATAATGATAGAGCAAAACAGAGCTGATATATTCTGCTCTGTTTTTATTTTCTTGACTGATGTAAATATTTTGTGATAAACTATTACAATATTATTGAAAGAGGTGAAAATATTGGATTATAATAATTTTGAAGAGGAAAAAAATTTAAAAGAAACCAAACTGATTACAGTATGCGTAGTTGTAGCAATGATATGCTTAACTGTATTCGGTATCTTTATTATACATGGTAATAGTGATAAGCGAAAATCTTCAGATAATTCTGAAACTACTGCAAGTCTGTCGACAGAGATATCAACATCATCTGAGACAATGACGAAAACAACAAATCAGGAAACCACAGTAAATGCAGGCAAGCTTTTCAGACCTTCAAGCGAAATGTTTTGCAATCAGTATGATCGTTTTATAAGTGGTGATCATGAAGGCCAAGGTTATGCTAAGATGCGTTTTGGACCGAGTAAGAGCGTATATAATGTGGTAGGCCAGATTGATAATGGCGAAGTTGTTAGAGTGCAGACGAAAAGTGTCGACGGATGGACTCTCATATATTACAACGGTACAGAAGGTTGGGTTCGCACTGACTTTTTATTTGAAAGATATGAGGATTGTTTTAAATCAACTCAATCTGATAAAGTAACTATAGTTCCGCCTGATTATAATGACTCAGGTTGTAGTTGCTTTGTAGATGTTAATGACCAATATGACGGAGAACCTTTGAACATGAGAAGTGGTCCTTCCAGGGATTATGATATAGTCACTACGGTTCCTGATGAAACATATGTGAATGTATGGGGCAGTTCAGATAAAACCAGTGATTGGGTTTATGTCGAGTATAACGGAAACTATGGTTGGATACTATCAAAGTATGTAGTTTTCGACGGTGTGGGAGATAAACCTGTATTGTATCTCTATCCTGAAAAAACAACTGATGTTGATGTAAAAGTTAAGCTTAATAATGCTATGTTCTCTTGCACATACCCTGAATACAACGGTGGATGGTCTGTTACAGCGCAGCCGGACGGCACACTTACCAATAAAGCAGATGGAAAAGAATATTCTTATCTTTATTGGGAGCTTAAGGGAAATGCTGATTTTGACTTCAGCAAAGGATTTGTTGTAAAGGGAAGTGATACTGCTGAATTTTTGCAGGAGATACTTTCTGAAATGGGTCTTACGCCACGGGAGTATAATGAGTTTATCGTTTATTGGCTTCCGAAAATGCAGGAAAATGAATATAATCTTATTTCATTCCAGACTGAGAAATATGAGGAAATCTGTTCGTTGGATATAACGCCTTCTCCAGACAGTGTTCTTCGTGTGTTTATGGCATATAAGCCTATTGATGAATATGTTGAAATAGAGCCTCAGACATTCGAAAAATTTGAAAGAAATGGATTCACTGTTGTTGAATGGGGTGGAGCTGAGGTAAGATAACAACGCCCCAAAAGATTATACGAAAAAACGGAGCAGATATGCTCCGTTTTTATATTTATCGGTATTTCTGCGACTCGGCAACAGCCATTCTGTCGCATTTTTCATTTTCGGGATGCGAGGCGTGACCTTTTATCCATTGTATTTTTATTGTGTGCTTATCATTAAGACTCAGGAGCTCGTCCCATAAATCGGGGTTAAGGGCCGGTTTTTTGTCTGCTTTTTTCCATCCGTTTTTCTTCCAGCCTGCAGCCCAACCCTTGCCTAGCCCGTCTGCAACATATTTTGAATCGGTCCAGAGAGTAACTTCGCAAGGCTCTTTTAAAAGCTTAAGTGCTTCGATAACAGCTGTCAGCTCCATACGGTTGTTGGTTGTCTGTGCTTCGCCGCCGCTTATTTCTTTGTCTGTGCCTTTATATCTTAAAATTGCGCCCCAGCCACCGGGACCGGGATTGCCGGAGCATGCGCCATCAGTAAAAATATCTACCTGTTTCATAACGAAACCTCCTTGAGGAATAGAATAATTCTATCACAAACCGTTTTTAAAAACAATGTTTATTATAAAACTTTTATACCAATAATATTTGTCAACAGTTGACAATTAGATAGATTATATAGTATTATATAATGACATAAATATGAAGAATGGAAAAGTAGCAGAATTTTCCGAATGACATAAATTGAAATTTACATAGATTCACAGGCGAAATATATGAACAGGAGAATATTTAATTAATGCCAAATAAAGAAAAGACCGAGAAAGGTCAGAAGCAGACTCAGAAAAAACAGCTTAAAAAAAGCAAGTATTTCGGCAAGTCATACTCAAAAAATAAATCAAAACAGAATAAACAGGACGAAAAGCTGAATCAGCAGAAGAAACAGTCTACGGTAAAAAAGTCAGCAAAGACTGAGAAAAAGCCGGTTCAGAAGAATAATCGCCGTGCCGGTAAACCGAAGCCTGCAAAGCCTGTCAGAATAGGTTTCCTTGGTGGTATTAACGAGATAGGTAAGAACATAACTGTCTACGAGTACAATAACGAAATTATGCTTGTTGACTGTGGTCTTGCCTTCCCTGATCCTGATATGCTTGGCGTAGATCTCGTTCTTCCGGATTTCAGTTATCTTGAAAAGAATGCTGAAAAGATCAAAGGTATTGTAATAACCCATGGTCATGAAGATCATATAGGCGGTCTTGCATACCTGCTCAAAACAGTCAATATCCCTGTTTACGGAACACGACTTACGATAGGTCTTATAGAGGCAAAGCTTGAAGAGCAGCATCTCAAAGGTGCAGTTAAGCTCAATGTCATCCAGCCGGGTGATGTGATAGCTCTCGGTGATTTCCGCGTTGAGGCGATCCATGTTAACCATTCTATTCCGGATTCGCTTGCATTTGCTATTGAATGCGGGGCAGGAACGATCGTGCAGATGGGTGACTTTAAAATCGACAGCACTCCGATTGACGGTGATATGATAAATCTCAATCGCTTTGCTGAAATCGGTGCAAAGGGTGTACTTTGTATGCTTTCCGATTCAACCAATGCTGAGCGACCGGGCTATACCGAAAGTGAAAAAACTGTCGGTGCCTCTCTTCGCACTCTTTTTGAAAGAGCAGGGCAGAGGAGAATTATCATTGCAACCTTTGCATCTAATGTTCACCGTGTTCAGCAGATTATTGATCAGGCTCATGCAATGGGAAGAAAGGTTGTTCTTTCCGGCAGAAGTCTTGAAAATGTTGTTAATATAGGCAGCGAGCTCGGATATCTCAATATTCCGGAAAATACACTTGTAAGCATCGATCTTATCAATAAATACCCTGCAGATCAGATGGTTATTGTTACTACAGGCAGCCAGGGTGAGCCTATGTCGGCTCTTTCGAGAATGGCTTTTTCGGGTCACAAGAAGGTTGCTGTTGGTCCTAATGACTGTGTTATTATCTCAGCAACCCCGATTCCGGGTAATGAAAAAACTATCGGTAAAGTCATCAACGAGCTTCTTAAGCTTGGTGCTGATGTTATATATGAAAAAGCAAACGGAGTCCATGTTTCGGGACATGCTTGTCAGGAAGAGCTCAAGCTCATGATGGGTATAATTAAACCGAAATATTTCATCCCCGTTCACGGTGAGCAGAAGCATATAAGAAAGCATGCTCAGCTTGCTGAAAGTATGGGAATTCCGAAGGATAATATCTTTATTGCCGATAACGGAGTACAGGTAGAAATGAACGATAGCTGGATCAAGAAGGCTGAAAGCATACCTGCGGGTCAGGTCTTTGTTGACGGTTCAGGTGTCGGTGATGTCGGTGATGTTGTTCTTCGAGACAGAAAGAGACTTGCTCAGGACGGTCTGATCATCGTCGCAGCATCAATCGACAGCTATTCGGGCTATATTGTATCAGGTCCCGAAATTCTCACAAGAGGCTTTGTTTATGTCAAAGAATCTGAAGAACTGATTGACGATGCACGCGAGGTTGCACGATGTGCGATTGAAAATTGCCTTGAAAGTAAAATTGGCGACCATAACTCAATCAAATCAGCAGTAAGAGATGAGATCTCAAGATTTGTTTATGAAAGGACAAAGAGAAGTCCGATGATCCTTACAGTAATTATGGAGGTGTAATTGTGAAAATAAAAGCATTGCTTCGTAATTTCCCTGTGTTTGTTGGAGCGATAGTTGCAGCGCTTGTGTTTGTCATTCTGTCGTTTTTTATGGCGAATATATGGCTTGCGGTTGCAGAACTTATTACTCTTCTTCTCGTTGTTGCTTTGACGATTGTATATGTCTATGTTTTTAACATAAGAAAGCAGCAGCTTCTCAGTCATATATCGTCAAGCCTTGATTTTATGGGAGGAAAAGATTCAAATAATTTTCCGCTTCCTATTGCTGTATGCAGAAATAGCGGTGAAATTATCTGGTACAACAATGTTTTTGAACGCGTTGTAATCGGTTCCAACCCCACAGGATACAGTGAACTTACAAATTCATTCAATCAGGTCGGTATGGATACTATACTCAATGCATCTGAAACAGGTGTTATAATCGACTCTGACGATAAGCATTTTACCGTTTTTTCACATAAAGCGAAAAAGGGTAATGAAGATGTTATAGTTCTTTATTTTGTTGATTCTACAAAGTATATCAAGCTTGCTGATGAGTATGTCAATACCCGTCCGTCAATACTTGTTATGACAATTGACAATATGACGGAAATTCAGCAGGATTACAGAGAAAGTGACTGCGCTGCTATAAGAAATGGTGTAGAAAAAATCATAGAAACATGGATTGCTGATTACAAATGCTTTATCAGCAAGTTCAGCGATTCAAAGTTTTTCATTGTTGCATCTAATCGTGACCTTGAAGATATGATAGCTCGTCGGTTTGACCTGCTTGATGCTGTAAGAAGCTATACCTATGAAGATAAATTCGTCGGTGTAACTCTTTCAATCGGTGTCGGCACAGGCAATCATCTTCCGGAATGTGAAAAGAACGCAAAGCTTGCTCTTGATATGGCACTCGGCAGAGGCGGTGATCAGGCAGTAGTTAAAAACAAGGATAATTACGATTTCTTCGGTGGTGTTTCAAAGAGCGTTGAAAGCTCAACAAAGGTTAAGTCAAGAATGGTCGCTGCTGCATTGACAGAGCTTATTCAGGGCTGCGATAATCTTTTTGTTATGGGACACAGATTTCCTGATTTCGATGCAATGGGCGCAGCAATGGGCATTGTCAGAATTGCTCAGGCTTTTGAAAAGCGTGCATATATTGCAACGGAAAAATCAACTTCTATGGCCAAGCCTCTTATCAAAAAAGCAGACGAGCTTTATGAAGGCACTGTTATTTCAATAGATGAAGCCAAGCATAAGATGCATCAGGGCAAGAAGAATCTTCTTGTTATAGTTGATACTCATATCACAAGTTTTGTTGAGAGCAAAGAAATTCTTGATAAAGCAGATATGGTTGTTGTAATTGACCATCACAGAAAAGCTGTTGATTATATCAAGGAAGCTGTTATTTTCTTCCACGATCCGAGCGCATCATCTGCTTGTGAAATGGTTACTGAACTTATGGAGTATATCCCGTCACTCGATCAGATGGGTTCGTTTGTAGCAGATGCTCTTATGGCAGGTATTGTGCTTGATACAAAGAATTTTGTGCTCAGAGCAGGTTCGAAAACTTTTGAGGCTGCAGCATATCTTAAGTCTCAGGGTGCAGAAACTGTCAGAGTAAAGAAACTTTTTGCAAATGATATCGAAAGCTATCATATAAGAAACAAAATTATCAGCTCTGCAAGAAAGTATCATAACTGCGCAATCGCAGTAAATGAAATTAAATCGGAAAGCACCCGTATGGTCAGCTCACAGGCTGCTGATGAGCTTCTCAATATAAGTGGGGTTGATGCTTCCTTTGTTATGTTTCAGTTGGATAATATGGTCTGCGTTTCAGCCCGTTCATTCGGTGCTGTAAATGTGCAGATTATTATGGAATATCTCGGTGGTGGCGGACACCAGACTATGGCTGCGGTTCAGCTTAAAAATGTTGATACCCATAAGGCTATGGAAATGCTCATGCGCAGCATTGACCGCTATAATGAAGAAAACAAGAAATGAGGTAATATAAATGAAGGTTATTTTGCAGCAGGATGTCAAGTCACTCGGCAAAAAGGGTGAGCTTGTTAACACATCAGACGGATACGCAAGAAACTATCTTTTTCCGAGAAATCTTGCAATCGAAGCAAACTCTCAGGCAATGACAGAGCTTAAAAACAGAGAAGATTCAAAGAAACATAAGATTGCTGTTGAAACAGAAGCAGCTAAAAAGGCTGCTGCTGAGATAAGCGGCAAGGCAGTTAAAATTAAGGCAAAAGCAGGTCAGGGAGGACGCCTTTTCGGCTCTGTAACATCAAAGGAAATTGCAGAGCACATTAAAAAGGAATACTCAATTGATATCGACAGAAGAAAGATCACAGCTCCTGATATCAAAGCTTTCGGCAGCTATTCTGCAACAGTCAAGCTTTATCAGGGTGTAACTGCTGATTTCACCGTAATGGTAACAGAGGAA
>JAZORX010000271.1:0-4112 GCA_045656845.1 Acutalibacteraceae bacterium
ATCTGGATAACATCTGTGCTCAATGAGTCTTCATCAATAAGCTTTGCTCTTGAAAGAAGATCTTCAATTTCGCTGATTCTGGCTTCGAGTTTACCCTGGTCATTTCTTGCTTCGTCGTATTCAGCATTTTCAGACAAGTCACCGAAGGAAAGAGCAACCTGAATTTTTTCTTTGATTTCCTGTCTGCCTCGTACCTTGAGGTCCTCGAGTTCAGCCTCTAACTCTTTAAAGCCTTGAGCGGTAAGCAAAATTTCCTGTGCCATTGTATATCTTCCTTTCATGAGTAAAATTTTCTAAATGTATTATGTTACATAAACTGTCAGTTTAATATTATATAAAATATTTGCAAATGTGTCAAGGGGGTAAGACAAGATAAAGAGAACGAAAAAGCACAGGGCAGCAAACAAGAAGCCAGGCCCTGTGCTTAATGTTATTTGCTTTTCGTTAAAGCAGACAGTCTTTCCCCGCCTTCAAATTTTACTACCAAAGAGCTTCCCGAAGACCATCCTTAAATTTCTTATAGTTCTCATTTTCCGGATATATTTCCTGAAGATATTCCCAGATTTCATATGCTTTAGTTCCATATTCCTCTAAATTATCAGGCTTCAGTAATGCTAACTTGCACCATATATTGGCACTGCTTTCATAATCTGTCGCTCTCTGTTCTTTCTTAATTCGGTCATACAGATATCTCAGGCTAAAAGCATACCACTTCTCTGCCTCTGTGTTTTTCCCTATTTCAGCAAGTTTATCACCGTAATATTCAAAGCCCGAAGCCAAAACAGAATAATCTTCTTCTGCTATGTCTAAATCCATACATTCTTCATATAGCTCATTGACCTGTTTCAGCCACCATTCAGAATATTGTAATTTATTCTGTTCAGCATAATATGCAGAAACATCAATATAACTACTTCCTATTGCGCAGACCGCCTTTGCACTGATATTATCCAAGCCATATTTTTCCACTTCAGATGCAGCGTCCATAAGAATTTTGGAAGCTGAAGACAGATCATTTTTACTAAGATATACTTTTAACAATCTGCACTGAGCTTCAATCAAATCGCTTTCACCATTAACGCTGTATTTTTCAGACACCTGTTCTCTTATTCTCAACTCACAAAGATACATATCTTCCGCTTGAGACAGGTTTTTCAACGATTCATACACATAACCTAACTGTCTGTATCCATACGCAAGATCCGACTCGGTATGATAATCACATCTGTAATCGCAAACTCTTTTTCTGCTCTCAAGAGATGCCTCCAGGCACTTTATTGCTTTATCTTTGCGTCCTTCTTTCAGAGCGATTTTAGCTGCCAAATCATAACAGTTATATAATATCTCACCTACCAAAACATCATTTGTTTCAGACAGAATCTCTTTACAAGTTCTGATTGACAAAGTATAAAAGTTCAGTGCCTCCGGCAAATTTTCCTTCTCTTCTTCAATCCTTCCCAATATCTTATATATCAAAGCAACAGTGTTTCTTTGATGAGTCTTTTTATTCTCTTTAAGGTTAAAAAACTCAAGGATAGTTTTAAGCTTATCTTCAGCCTCACTCATATTTCCAGCAGCATAAAGAAATTCTGCTTTTCTGACGACACAATCAAGTATTAAAAACTTCTCTTCATCAGATAGCTTTTCGAGAAATTCTGAACCGAATGATATAACATTATCATAATATTCTTCCGCTTCAAAAAAATCCTTTTTTTGCTTCATTAGAAAATCTGCCAAGGAAAGACAAGTTTTAATATAAAAAGTGCGTAGATTTTCGAAATCAAATCCAAACTCATCAAATGCATCCTCACACGCACTGATTGCTTGCTTATATGCATGACACGCATCATCGTCCGACCCTAAACAGAAGCGTATATCCCCCAGCGTTTTATATGCATTACTCAACTCATAGGCGTTATCTTCCGTGTGCTTGTCTGCCATTTTGTCCCAGCAATACATTAAACTTTCAAGTTGCCAAAACAAAGCTTTTTCATAATCAGTCTCTACACCTTCACCGTTAGTATACATAAAAACGAGTTTTTTAATTGCTTCATTACTTCCGGTTTTTGCTGCGAAAGAAATTAGTTCTACTGCTCTTTTACGGTCAACTTCTACATCTATACCCAAAAGATATGCCAGACCTATAAGATAATTATGATCAGCATCGCTGTCATTTTCCTTTTTCATTATTCCTTCAAGTGACTCAAGAAGTCTATTCCGGAATACTTCTTTATCATAAGCACTAACGCAGTCCGGTATACCAATATAGCCGGATTTCAATTCATCAACATCAGTGGGCGCCATTTCAACAGGAAATATCCTCTTTCCTGTATACATTGCCATAGGATATTCAACATTTTTGACGTAGTTTTCTTCATTGATAAGATTAGGTGTTACTGCCAAAGTGAACAAATCGCTTTTTTCGAGTGCTTCTTTGATTGAATCGTTGAAATTTTCACCCGGAACAAGGAATTCATCATACCATATGGCTATATCCCGGCAATATTCTGTATCATGAATAAGAGACATAAGTTCCTGTGCATAAGCTCTGTCCTTCTTCCGATAGCTCAAAAATATATAGGCATCAAATGACTGTTTTATTTTTTCAATAATCTCGTCACCGACAAAAACAGAATCCAGATATTTTTTCAGCTTTTCTTCATAGTCTATAGCCGTTTCATCCTGTTGAAATTTATTCAGATACTGGATATTTCCGATTTTTTGAGCAAACAATTCATCCAGTCCGCTTTCTTGCATAAGCGGAAGAATGGGAATATGTTTTTTCTGTGCATACTTTATTTCAAAATTCAGAGCTCTGTTTTCCGTAGTTAAAAGATTTCTTGTTACCGGAACAATAAAAAGTCGCATCGTATCAAGAGAAAAACACCATTCCTGATAGTTCATCTCACCCATCGGTTCCGTATCAACATAAAAAACACAGTTGTAATTTTTAAATATTTCATTTGCAATAGTATGAAAGTATTTATTAAAATCATTCGGATGACAGCAAAAATATACCCTTGGCTTTCCCTTAGGGTCAGAATTATTTTTCCTTTTGAATCCGAGTTTCGGCATTGCTTTTTCACCTTTTTATTATACAAAATTATTTTTTACAGGCATCAAATACCAACATAGTATAATTTATTTTACACCAACTTCCTACCCATCAGCACGCCCATAACCGAAGCCATCATAAGACCTCGTGTCCAGCCCGATGAGTCACCGAGACAGTGAAGACCTTTGACATTTGTATTGAAGTCCTTATCCATCTTTACACGGTTGGAGTAGAACTTTAGCTCGGGTGAGTAGAGGAGTGTTTCCGTGGAAGCAAAGCCGGGGACCACGTGGTCCATAGCCTTGATAAAATTGATTATATTCATCATTGCTCTGTAGGGCATGGCGGCGGTGATGTCACCTGCCACAGCATCGGGAAGAGTCGGCTTGACGTTTGACTGTGAAAGCTCCTTTTCCCAGGTTCTCTTGCCGTCGAGAATGTCACCGAAGCGCTGAACCATAATATGTCCCGCACCGAGCATATTAGTAAGCTCGCCCACCTTTCTTGCGTACTCAATGGGCTGATTGAAGGGGTGGCTGAAATTATGTGACACGAGGATAGCAAGATTGGTATTATTGCTCTTTAAATCCTTATAGCTGTGTCCGTTTACCACGGCAAGGTCATTATCATAGTTTTCCTGACTTACGAAGCCTCCGGGATTCTGACAGAAGGTTCTTACCTTATTCTTGAAGGGTCTGGGGTATCCTATGAGCTTTGATTCGTACAGTGCCTTATTTACGGTCTCCATAACCTCATTTCTTACTTCAACTCTGACACCGATGTCAACGGTACCGGGCTGATGGGCGATGTTATACTGTGCACAGAGCTTTTCAAGCCAGTCCGCACCTCTTCTGCCCGTGGCAATAACGGTGGAAGCTGCAAGGATTTCATTACCGTCAGAGGTAATTATACCCTCGCACTCACCCTTTTCATTGTCGAGAATGAGGCTTTTGCACTCCGTATCAAATAATATCTCAACACCTGCTTTAAGAAGATACTGTTCAATGGCAAAATAGAGATCCTGACTGTCTGCTGCGGCATCGGGCACGCAGACATA
>JAZORX010000272.1:0-16641 GCA_045656845.1 Acutalibacteraceae bacterium
TATGGAAATAGGTGAATGCACCTTTTCAACCATTGTATCTATTCGCTCCAAACGAGCAAAAGGAAAGAAACTCGATAAATGGGAAGAAGAATATTACAGAGAACACAGAAAAATGGTAGAATTACCGAGAAAACTTACTGCAGAGGAACAAGCGTTTTTGGACTCTGAATGGTAAAGAAAGGAGCGTGATTGAATGGCTCAAACAAATGCAGACGGAAGCATCATTCTGTCGACCCAAATTGATACAAGTGGAGTTAGCAAAGGTTTAACCAACATCAAAAACAAATTTGGTGAATTAAAAAATCAAAAGTCAATACTTGCGGTACTTACACGAGCTATAAAAGATCAGCAATATGTGTTGGATAAATTGAATAGAGAATATGCCGAATTAGTCGCGAATGGGAAGGCAGAATCTGATCAAGCGCAAAAATTAAAAGAACGCATAAACAATTTGACAGCTGAAATGAAAGAATTGCAAGTGGCGGCAACAACTATGGGGGCGAAAGCCAAAACGGTGTTCGCTCAAATGAAGTCGGGATTGATGGCTATTGTATCTTATTTCATCGGCATACAAACCATTTTTGCAGCGTTCAACTTTAGCGGAGAGTCAGCGGAATTTGCTACACAAACCGAGGCAAGCGTACAACGATTAGTCGATATATATGGCTTCGCAAGTGATGCGGTTGGTGATTTCATTGATATTAATGCTCGCGCTTTAGGTATGTCAAAAGCGGCGGCGGTTTCGTTCTCATCTGTATATGGAAACCTTTTCAGCGTATGGGCAGACCAAACAACAAATGCCGAATTAACAAATAGATACCTCAATATGACCGCTGTCGTCGCAAGTAAGACGGGCAGAACCGTCGAAGATGTTCAAGAGCGTGTAAGATCGGGTCTGCTTGGCAACACCGAGGCAATTGAGGACTTAGGTATTTTTGTAAATGTTAAAACCATTGAAATGACCGATGCTTTTCAGCGAATGGCAGATGGCAAGTCTTGGGAGCAATTGGATGCTTACACCCAACAGCAAGTACGCTCGATGGCTATTCTTGAACAAGCGACGGCAAAGTATGGGGATCAAGTCGCTGACACTTCCACAACGATAAGGAACAGATTTAATGCCGCATATCAAGATTTCCAAAAATCGTGGGGTAACATCGTAAATGTCGTTTTACTCCCCATTTTGGAAACGCTGACACAGATTATGGATATTGAGACAAAAGGCTTGAATACTCTTTTGGGCGAGTCAGGCAAAATCCTTGAAAACGTGCAAAACGAGGAAGAATTAACCAACAAGATCGCCGATAATATTCAAGAACAAGTTGATAATCAAAAGGAACTCAACAAGGAACTCAAAAAGGGTCTCGCGGAATTTGATGATATCCAAATTCTTTCGGAAAAAACCGCAGAGAATACAAGCAGTGAAGAAAAAAAACAGTTAAATCTGTTGGATGGCGCAACTCCCAATGGATCTATTTTTAAACAAGAGATTAGCTCAACACTAACCGCTATAATGGGTATCGTCGGAATGGCGTTGGTGGCTCTCGGTTGTATATTGCTGTTTTCGGGTAAAATTGCTTGGGGAATTGGATTTATAATTGCAGGCGCGGGCGCGTTTGGCGTGACCGCTGCAACGCTTCGAAACGATACTGTATCGAAAGAGACAAAAAATGCTTTGACAAATGCGCTTATAATCACGGGAATTGTAGCAATTTTGATCGGGTTATTGCTATGTATGGCTTCCAGGTGGGGTATAGGTATAGGTCTTATAGCCATAGGTGCGGCGGGTATTGTTACACCCGTGGTATTGAATTGGGACGGCATCAAGCAACAGCTTCAAACATCGTTTGGCGATTGGCTTGCTATCGGCGGTTCGATTGCTATTGTTCTTGGAATGTTGCTCTGCTTTGCTTCTCTTTTACCTCTCGGTATTGGCTTGATTGTCCTCGGTTTGGGTGCGCGCGTTGCTCCTATTGTTGCAAATTGGGATGCAATAAAAAACAAGGTTGTTGAGGTTTTTAATACTGTCATAGATTGGGTAAAAACTTACGGTTTGCTCGTCTTGGGCATATTGCTTTGCTTGTCGGGTGTAGGTTTCTCGATTGGCTTGGCTCTCATTATTAAGTGGGCTAAAGACGGTTCAGAAAACGGCGTACCTCTCGCGGAGACTATTGTAGATAAAGTCAAGGTGGTTTGGAACGCGGTCAAGGCGTATTGGGACAGAAATATCGCTCCTGTTTTCTCAGATAAATGGTGGTTCAATTTGGGCAAAAATTGCATCAATGGTATGATTAACGGGGTTGAGGGCGGCATAAACGGCATCATCGGCGCGTTTGAAAATATGATAAATTGGATCGCTGAAAATCTCAATAAGCTGTCTTTTGATATCCCCGATTGGGTGCCACTTCTCGGCGGAAAGACCTGGGGATTGAATATACCTAAAGCGTCTTTGGGTAGAGTAAAAATTCCTCGACTTGCACAAGGAGCGGTAATACCGCCTAACCGTCAATTCCTGGCTGTACTTGGCGATCAAAAGCAAGGCACAAACATCGAGACGCCTTTAGCGACAATGATAGAAGCATTCAATATCGCGCTGAACAACCGAGGAAATGACACCGTAAAGGAAGAACACTATTATCTCGATGAAAGCGAAATAATGAGAATTATTTATAAACTCGCAAAGAAGGGCGAACAAGCTCAAGGCGATGACTTGTTAGAAGGTTGGTAAGGTATGGATATTTGCAAAATCGGTGAAAAAGAATATTCGGTCATTATTGTCAGTATCAAAGAAACCTTTACGAAGTTGTATACCGAGGACACGGGGCGAACGATGGGCGCAGGCGCGAGAATGAACCTTGATTGCTTGGGAACCTTCATCGGTCACAATGTTGTAATAGCGCGAAAAGCGGGATTTGAAGCAGACTTCGACGAGCTTTATGATTTGGTATCTATGCCGACAAACGACGGGATTCCCGTGAGTATGGTGCATAATCAAACAAGCATTCGATATGAGGCGTATATCTCAAGCGGCGAAAGAGATGTGAAGCGCATTGACGAGAAAAGCGGAAAGGTTTATTGGAATAAGCTATCATTATCCATTATTCCGATGGAGGCTCAGATAAAGATATGATTACTGTTGAATACGGCGTTATTGCCAAAGGTGTAAAGGAAGGGCTTGTACCTCAAGCCCTTAACTTTGCCGATATATCCAAAGTTGACGATCTTACAAAAGATGATCTGATTTTTAAAAAATTCGGGAATCCGTGCGAGCCTTATTCGGTGCTCCTCGACGGGAAAAGCGCACCGATTCCCGGAGACACTTCAAGCGAAAATATAGGCGTTTGGAGTTTGTATGTTTGCGATCCTCTCGGCGTCTTTGATATCGCATTACCGACTTTAACACTCACATCTGATGCGTTGCTTGACACAGAGGGCTTAACGCTGACATTCGACACGCAAAATAATGTTTTCCCCACGTTGTTCGCGATATCTTGGTATAACGGAGATGCTTTGATAAGCTCAAAGGAATATGCACCCACTTCAGCGGTGTTCTCAATTGGCGAAGACGTAAATGGTTTTAATAAGATCGTTATGGTGTTTAGCAAAATGAATACTCCGAGCAGCAGACTTAAATTGCAGAGCATCCAATACGGTACGATATCAATAATTGAAGAAAAGACAATTAAAAATATGCGCGTACATCAATTCGTAGATCCCATATCAACTACAATTCCGACGAGCACATTAGATTTGTCTTTTTTGAATACCGACCAAAAGAATTATAATTTTGCGAAAAGAGAAATTCTACGCATAATTAACAATGGTGTTCTGATCGGGAAATATTTCATTGAAAATGCACATCAAACGAGTAAACTGCAATGGAACATCAAGGCTCAAGATTATATTAACATACTTGAAAGTGTTGAATTTGAGGGCGGTATATATAATCAAGAGTTGGCACTTAATATTTTGACCAATATTTTCAACAAAGCAAAAGTACCGTTCACTCTCAATGATACATTTTTGAGAATGATAACGCTGTCGGGATATATTCCCTATACCACTTGCCGAAAGGCTCTGCAACAAGTCCTTTTTGCTATCGGTTCATACGCGAGAACAGCGTATAGCGAGGGTGTTGATATATTGGAATATAATACAGATCCCCAAGAAAAAATCGCTCTTGATCGAATTTTGATGGGTCAGAGTGTGTCGATAGATGCGAGTATCACCGAACTTGAATTGGTTGCGCACAGTTACACTCCTATCGCTGATGAGGTAATACTTCACGAAGCAAATGAGACCGAGAAAAATCTCAAGATTATATTTAATGAGCCTACGCACGATTTGACAATCGAAAACGGCGAGATTTTAGAAAGCGGCAATAATTATGCGATAGTTAATTGTCAAGTGGGTGCGATATTAAAGGGCAAAAAGTATAAGCACACCACGTTCAGCAAGATCATCAATGAAACGGTAGATGGTAAAAGCGGAAACAAAAAGACCATCAAAAACGCAACTTTGATATCGTGGTCGAACGTTGACAAAATCTTGAATGTATGTTATAATTATATAACAAGAAACATAGCGGTAAAATCAAAAATAATTGAAAGTGAAACACCTTTTGTTGTAGGTGATGCGTATTCGATTGAAACAGAATTGTTCGGTACAGTGACGGGTATTATAAGTGAACAAAGTTTCTCGCTTTATGGCGGTAAAAAGGTCGTGAAAGAGGCAATTATAAAATGATATTTGATAGAAGTTATATTGATGTTATCAACGCGAGAAAAGTATTTGCTAACACCGTGCAAAACTTTCGCGAATTGGCTGAACCCGAACAGCGTATAATTGACAGAGCTTTTTTCAATTTAACCGCCTTGAATAGAATAACCGCGAAAATCAACGAGATTTGGGGACTTGTTGTTACTTTGGGCGGCGTCAAGGTCGAGATCGCAGATGTGCGCGAGTGGTCAAGGCAAGAAATATTTACTATAAATAATTTTGCCAACATCCGGAAGAATATCGGTGAGATATTATCACAGATACACGAATGGGAATTTGTTGATTTTCAACCGTTGCAAGATGCATACGAAACGATAAACGATGATTATTCATATACCAATTTGAATACATTGGAAAAGCTATTGTTTGATATATATAATGAGCTTGAAGATGCAAATATAGAGGTGAACCCTAATTATCTCACATTCAGCAGTCCAAGCGACTTCACTTTAAATACACAAAACAAAAAAAAGAATTGGAACGGTATTCTTGAATATTCAACGGACGCAAACACTTGGAATGAGTGGAACGGCGCGACAACACTTTCAGCGGATAACGGTAAATTGTACTTGCGCGGCACAGGAAATACAAAGATAACGGGCGGCATAACACCAACAGGCACAAGTGTCAATCCGTATAGGTGGGTTTTAAGTGGATCTGATATTACTTGCAAGGGCAACATTGAAAATTTGCTTGATTACGCTACCGTATCAAATGGCGGACATCCTACAATGGCAAATTATTGTTTCACCAATATGTTTGAAGATTGCACAAGTTTAATAACCGCGCCTGAACTTCCCGCAACAACGCTTTCGGGAGCTTGTTATTATTTTATGTTTGTGGGATGTTTAAATTTAGTCACACCTCCCACATTACCCGCAACAAAACTTGAGTCTTATTGTTATTACCGTATGTTCGCGGGCACGGGGTTAATAGAAGCCCCCACATTACCCGCGACAACTCTTGCGGGTTCTTGTTATAGTGGAATGTTTTTACAGTGCTCAAATTTGATCAAACCACCCGCTTTACCTGCGACAAAGTTAGAATCTTCCTGTTATAGTGAGATGTTTATGTATTGCACAAGTTTGGAAGAAGCACCCGCGTTGCCCGCGACAACGCTTGCACCGAATTGCTACTTTTCTATGTTTCGACAATGCAAAAAACTCAAAACTATACCCGCATTACCCGCGACAACGCTTGCGCAACAATGCTATTATCGAATGTTCTTCCATTGTAGCGAGTTAAAAATTACAACCTATCAAAACGAAGAATATAAAACACCGTACAGAATACCTGCAAGCGGAACGGGTACAACGGCAACTGATGCGCTTTATGAAATGTTTGCATTGATCGGCGGTTCGGTTACAGATACACCATCAATCAACACAACATATTACACAAGTAACACGGTAGTATAAGGAGGAAAAGCAATGAATTTAATGCAAGGAAATACCTATCGTCTGCCAATCAAATTAATAATGCGTGGGGTTGCTCTTTCTCCCGAGGATGTTTCTCTAATCGAGTTCGCGCTTGGGAAGATAGTAAAGCGTTATCCCGATGAAATTTTTTATGAGAATGGAAGTTTTGTTTTGCCGTTATCTCAAGAAGAAACATTCATTCTCGACGGTGTTATTCAATATCAAGCGAGGATATTGTTTGCAGACGGTGAAACAGTAAAGTCAACTCCTGTAATGAGGGGTAATGTTCGTGCTTCGATATCAAAGGAGGTTTTGTCGTGAGAGAAATGGTTATTGATGAAGAACAGCAAAATATAGAGCTTGAAGTAGATTTTAAGGGCGAAACCATAGGCGTAGGCGGTGGCGGAGTAGTGTTCATTCCTTCTGTCGATGAAAACGGTGATTTAAGTTGGAGCAATAACGGTGATCTCCCAAATCCTGAAACTGTTAATATAAAAGGCGAACCGGGAGAGCCGGGCGAGGATGGAATATCCCCGACAGTAAAAATAACCAACATCAACGGCGGCAAACGCATTACAATAACCGATATAAATGGCACAAAGTCAGCCGATATTATGGACGGTGAGGACGGCGCGGATGGAGTATCACCCACGGTTTCCGTGAGCAGGTCGGGCAAGGTGACTACCGTTACCATCACCGACAAGGACGGCACAAAGACCGCCACTATAAAGGACGGAATGGACGGCATCACTCCGCACGTTGGCAACAACGGCAATTGGTTTATCGGTGATAATGATACAGGAGTAAAAGCTGAGGGTCGGGATGGCGCATCTGTCACTATAGAGAAAATAACCGAGTCCGACAGGGGGGGCGGTGACAACGTTGTCACATTCTCGGATGGTAATACTCTTAAGATCAAAAATGGCAAAGACGGTAAAAGTGCCTACCAATATGCGCAAGAGGGCGGATACTCCGGTACAGAGGAAGAGTTTTACGCAAAGCTTGCGGAAGAAAGCGGAGAATTTGAAGAGATCGATCCTACAGTTCCCGATTGGGCAAAAAAAACCGAAAAGCCTAAATACACAGCAGATGAGGTCGGCGCGCTTCCCAAAGATACAAAAATTCCCGCCAAAACTTCCGACATCAGCAATGACAGCGGATTTATCACAAGGACTGTCGGCGATCTTGCTAACTATTATCTGAAGTCCGAAACGCTTACAAAGACGGAAATAAACGCCTTGGTGAGTGCTATTCCGAAATTTGCAATTCAAGTAGTAAACAGTTTGCCAACAACAGATATAAGCACGACCACGGTGTATCTGTTAAAGGGCGGTATAGAAAGCGACCTTTACACCGAATACATTTATGTAAATGGCAATTGGGAGATACTTGGTTCACAGAGGGTTGATCTTACCGGATATGCAACAGAAAATTGGGTAAATATACAGCTCTCGGCGTATCTGAAATCGAATGAACTTGCTTCAGCGATAAATGCGGCTCTTGCGCAGGCGAAGGCGAGCGGAGAGTTTGACGGTAAGGACGGTAAGGATGGCGTTGACGGTGTTTCTCCTACCGTGTCGGTTAGTAAGTCGGGCAAGGTAACGACCGTTACAATTACTGACAAGAGCGGTACAAAGACCGCTACCATAAGCGACGGTGCAGACGGCACGAACGGCGTTGATGGTAAAGACGGCGTATCAGCGACACACTCTTGGAACGGCACTACCTTGACAGTTACTTCCGCGAGTGGAACATCTTCCGCTAACCTTAAAGGCGATAAGGGTGAGGACGGTACATCGGTGGGTATACGCGAAATTCAAGAAAGCGAAATCTCCGGAGATTTTAACTCGATACTCTTCACGGACGGCAACAATATCAATATTCGTAACGGCATTGAAGGTGTCGGCATTAGGTCAGTAGCACAGACCACTACAAGTTCTGCGGATGGCGGGGCGAATGTTATTACCGTAACAAAGACCAATGATGCCACATCGACTTTTACCGTCAAAAACGGTTCGAAGGGTAGCAAGGGTGACACGGGTGCGGACGGTTTCAGCATACTCCGCGTTACCACAGCTCTATCGTCATATACTACGGCGGTCGGGGGATTTACTCCCAAGTACAGAATAGCTCTTTCAACGGTTCTGAGTGAATCGGGAGCAAGTGAGGTTCGTGTAGGAGATACGATACTCCGAAACTATTACACATACCGTGTCGGTTATGTGGACAGCTCCTATGTATACGTTGGTGATTATGCTTCGATAAGAGGCTCGGCGGGTACATCTGTTACCATTACCGATATAACCGAGAGCACGGCGGACGGCGGCGAAAATGTTGTTACGTTCTCCGACAGCAAAACGCTGACCGTTAAAAACGGCTCACAGGGTAGTAAGGGCGATAAGGGGGATAAAGGTGACAAGGGTGATACCTATGCCTTAACCTCGTCCGATAAAACCTCTATCGCAAACACCGTTAAATCCTCGCTTCCTACGCTCACACTTGTGGGTACGGACGCGGACGGTGTGGCTCACACTTGGACTATTTACGGATCATAAGGGGGTAAGATTATGAATTATATTAGAATTGGCGATATCAAGATCGCGGCTGAAATCGCGACACGATATGACGATACCGCGTGGAACGGCAGAGCATCAAAGGCTATCACGGTTAAGATGGACATTGAGGAAGCTAAATTGTTATTCCACGATGGTGTTAAATGGTTTGTATTGACCGAATATACCGACGATCTCGGGGAGGTTCAGGTCAATGAAACCGAAATGAGCGAATATATCCTTGCAGGGTCGGTGACAGACCACCGTGACGGACGAGTTACTGCAAAGATGGGCGCGTACAAGAGGGACGAGCTTCAGGCTATACCTCTCTCCGAGGCGGTTAATACATACGCCGAGGCGGTACATCTTCGAGACGTAATTGAAAAGACCGCGCAGTACATTGAAGATGACGCGGAGGCTTTGGCGGCGAAGAATCTTTATCCTACTTGGGAGGAGCTTGTATCTAAAGGGTATATCGCTGAAAAGGTAGGTTTCAAATTCAGATACGCGGGCGGTCTTTTCAAGACCTTGCAGGCTAACAGCGCGTTCGTACAGCACTATGTACCGGGTGAGGGTACTGAAAGCCTCTATGCGCGAATTGACGAGGTGCATAGCGGTACTGCGGACGATCCTATCCCTTACAGCGGTAATATGGCTCTTGAAAATGGCAAGTATTACACGGAAGGCGGTAAGGTATATCGTTGCATTCGTGATACGGTGAATCCCGTTTACCATTCTCTTGCCGATCTTGTAGGGCTTTACGTTGAGGTGGTTTAATGAACCTCGTGGACTATAAAAAGCTCTCAATTGACGGGATAGAGTTAAAAGACCTCTCCATAAACGGTACGCTTGTGTGGAAGGCTAAAACCTTCACAAACCAAGTGCCTATTTCCACCGATACGGACGGAAGTATATTTAACAAAGTCGGTTATATTGAAAATAGGCGTTTGAGTTCAAGCGGCGGTTTGAGTGGTTCGGCGCAGAACGGCTCTGTTACTACGGGATTTATTCCTTTTCCTTATGGTGACGAAACAGTTATTTGTATGGAGGGCGTTGAATGGCTGAACACAACTCAGAATTACGGCGGTCACTATTATATCAACTTCTACGATAGCAATAAAAAGTTTCTCATTTATCTTAGCGCAGAGACGTACCCGAGCTACACGCATCTTGTCACCGTGACAAGGGATGAAAATGGGGTTGAAACCGTGGTATGGAATCAAACATACGGTGATACAAATACTTTATTAAATACTGTCCGTACAACAGCTAAATTCATTCGCATAACCGCACGCGGCAAAGGCGCAGATATGATAGTCACCATAAACGAGGAAATCGTATGATAAACGCACTTCACTTAATATGGATAATTCCCGCGGCGGCGTGGTTCGGCTTCGTATGGGCGGAGGTGCTTGCTGTTGGTGGGAGATCGGATAAAAAATAAAAAGGAGAAAAAAGCAAATGACACAGTACGAAACCAAATCGGAGAACCTCATTTCCGGTATTCTCGATCTCGTTAATATGCTTGTTCAGACCAATAACGAAATCGAGTTGCAGATCAAGGCGAACAAGGCAGAAGCCGAAAATTCCAAGGCTCGCATTGAACAGCTTGGTGTTGAGAACGAAAATCTCGTTAAGCGGAAAGCCGATAACGAGGCATTCGTTGCCGAGATCACGGCAACCATCGAACGCTTCCGAAATGTTTAATGTAGCCTTAAACGCGGGGCATTATCTTGGGAATCCTAAGGGATGCCCCAAATCCCTTGATCCCAATATGACGAGGGAGTGGGTACTTAATAACCGTATCGTTACGAAGATGCAAATGCTCCTTGCGGAATATCGTGATATCAATGTTCTGCGAGTCGATGATCCGACAGGGCAAATCAATCAAACATTTACTCAAAAGAGAAAGATCGTCAATGACTTTCACTCGGATCTCTTTGTCGGAGTGCATCACAACGCCGCAAACAAGATTTTCGATGGCGGCGGTATTTCTGCCTATGTGACAATAAATCCCTCCGCAGAGAGCGTTGAGTGGCGTGATGCGCTTTATTATGCGGCGGTAAATGCGACCGGACTAAAGGGAGACCGTGCATCGCCTCTTGCCGAGCGCGATCTCTTGGAGTTGCGTGGCTTGAATTGTGCCGCGCTTATTGAGTGCGGATTTATGAATAGCCGTTTTGATTGCCCTATAATTCTTACCGAGGAATTTGCGGACAAGATGGCAAGGGCATTCGTATCGGTTATCGTTGAGAAGTCGGGAGCGAAGTTATTCACAGAGCCTCCAAAACCGTCCACAACAGCCGTAAAATTTACCAACATAAACATTCCGATATTACGCAAAGGAAGTCGCGGTGAAGCCGTGGTGAGCTTGCAGGTACTTCTGAATGCAAACGGTGCGGCTTTGTCGGTTGACGGATCGTTCGGCTCTGCAACGGATAAGGCTTTGAGAGAATTTCAGGAGGCGCGAGACCTCGACATTGACGGCTCTTGCGGTGCTGAAACTTGGTCGGAGCTGCTTTGCAAAATGTAAATTGAATTTACGCATTGACAACTAAAATTTTATGTGTTATAATAAGGAGACAAATCAATGGAAACATTCATTAATGTTGCGTTAAGCATAATCGCGATCGTTGTAACCTTTTTCAGCTATTATCTCGCGGTAAAAAACAAAATCGAAGAAGCGGCAAAAGATGCTATAAATGCTGCCGAGGATCTTGAACTGATCGGGCAAGAGAAAATGCAGATCGCGGTCGAACAGGTGTACAATGTCATTCCCTCGATGATGAAGCCCGTATTCCCGAAAGCGTTTATCGAGCAGATCGTTCAAGAAGTCTTTGACAAAATGACAGAGTTCGCCGAAAAACAAGTTGAAAAGGAGCGCAATAAGAATGGCGATTGACCACAACGATATAACGGAGCTCAAAAAAGTCTTTGATGACCGATATGTAATGCAGTCCGATTGTAGCGAACGGCAAGAAAACATAAACAAAAAATTGGCAAACGACGATAAGCGCATCGAAAAGCTGATAGAGCGTTTTAATGTTTGGGATAAACTTTTATGGGTAATTGCTACGGCAGTTGTCAGCGCACTTGTTGTCGCCCTGATTGATTTGATTCTTAAATAAGGAGTAAATAAAAATGGCACAGAGTTGCAATGATTGCAAAACGCAGAACCACGGAGACGGAAAGATAATTTTCACCGAGTATGGATACGAAGCACACGAAGCACGGCACGAACGGGAAAAAAAGCGTCTTTGGATTGTCTGCCTTGTTCTGATCGCGGCGTTGATTATTACAAATTTTGCGTGGATAATTTATGAGTGTTCTTTCGAGGATGTTGTTACAACCGAGGAAATAATAGTTGATGCCGATGATAATGGCAATGCTAATTATGTAGGACAGGACGGTAATATTTATAATGGCGAGAATTACGATAAAGAAGAAAACCAAAACCCGTAAAAAGAAAAAAGCGACTCGCTGTCCTTCTTGCGGAAAATTCAAGTAAAAGAGCGTAGGTGATCGTATTATGATGATCTATGTTAGCGCGAATAGCGTTCAGATCGCAAAAAAAGCTTGTGAGGACTTGCAAAACGCAGATTGGGATAATTGCTATATTAGTCCGCTCACCTCGCTCTCGTGCCTTTTTAGCAAGGCTGTGACCGATGATGCAAAGAATGCGCTCCGGCTCGATATGCTGTCGGTATGTGATATTCTTGTGGTTGCTTCGGATGTCAGCGCGGAGATGCAAGAAGAAATTGAATTCGCCGAGCTTGTCGGTATGGAGGTGCGGTATCTTGAGGGTAGATGAACAAATAGACCGTTACGATAATTATGAACTCTCGGCATTGATTGACCGATATGTAAAAGGCGAAATGGAGAGGGCTATTTATAAACGGCGGCTGATTGACCGAATAAAGTTCGAGGATTTGGCGGAAGAATTTGATATATCTACCCGCCACGTTAAGACCATAGTTTACCGCGCGCGAGAACAACTTCTCAAACATATATAACCATTCGGGGGCATCTCGCCCTCGAATTTTTTGTTTTGAAATAAAATATTTTGCGAAAAGGTATTGACTTTTATGTGTAAATGGTGTATAATGTGTATGCAATGATTCAAAGGAGGTACACAAATGAATCAAAAAAAACGATATCGGTTGAATTTGAGTCTACCGATAGATTGCAAAAATCATTTACAAGAAGCGGCGTTCCGAGAGAGTACGCCAACAAAAAGAATCAGCGTCACGGGTTATCTTATAAATTTAATTCGTGAGGATATGCAGAGGAGGGCAAAATGATGTATTTTCTTGAAATTTCAGTAGCAAATGATTTTACATTCTTTGTCGTTGTTATGTTTTACGGTATTGTAGCGTTAGCGGTTATGTGTGTTCTTGCGGGTATAATCGAGGGTATCGCAAAAGCCATAGAAAGACGCCGCCGCAAAAAATTCCGCAAAGGGTATGTCAATTTAAGATATTATGAAGATTGATTCACCTTGCTATGGGTGCGAGAAGTGCCCTTGTAAAAATCACGATAGCTGTCCCGATTATGCCGAATATCAATCAAAGCTCCAAGAATTAAGGCGCGAAAAATTAAGATATTCCGAGGTTATCGGATATGTAAACCAAAGCATAACTAAATATCAAAGGAAACACAGAAGATGAACACTTATATTAATTGCATCAAAATCAAGAGGCTAACGCCCACCGCGATAATTCCCAAAAGACAGAGCGACGGCGCGGCGGGTTATGACCTCTATATCGACAGCGCAAAGCCGATAGAAATCCCACCTCACGGCACCGTGATGGTTCAATCTAATATCGCGTTTCAAATCCCCGATGGCTTTTTCGGTGCGGTGTATGCGAGAAGTGGTCTTTCTACAAAAGAAGGGATTCGCCCTGCAACGTGTGTGTCGGTCATTGATAGTGATTATCGCGGAAGCGTTGGGCTTCCTCTCCACAATGACACCGACACCGTGAAGATTATTGAGCCTTATTCAAGGGTGGCGCAGATCGTTTTCCAAAAGACCTTTACACCCTCGCTGATCGAGGTAGCGGAACTTGCAGAAACCAAACGCGGTGATAGCGGTTTCGGCTCAAGTGGCGTGTGAGTTATTACTGATAAAATAATTTAAGAGTAATAATTTTTAATTTAAGAGTAATAAAGGATAATGAAAAATGGATAAACAAAAACAAGTCTTGGAGATGGCAAAGGATATATGCCGAGTCAAGCATATATGCAACGATGTATGCAAGCCGATCAGCGCGTGTGATGCGCTCCGATACGCTGAACGGGCGGTTGAAGCGGGGTATGTCAAGCAGAGTGAGGGGGAGTGGCTTGTAGAGAAATTTTATAACGGGGATAAGTTTATTAAATGTTCGGCTTGCAATAGTGTAATAGATTGTAATTATACTAATATTGACGAGAACGAATTCGATTTTTGTCCTTATTGCGGGGCGCGTATGCGAGGAGATAAAAATGAGTAGAGTCAATAAATACGGTGGAATAACTGATTGCGAAACAATGGATAAACGAATATACGACCTTTGGTATCAAATGCTTCGTAGATGTTATGACACAGAACAGCAAAAGCGAGATAAAGGGAAGAGTTATATCGGATGCACGGTGTGCGATGAATGGATGAGCTTATCTCAATTTGCTAAAGACATAAGAACACTTGACGGATATGAGAATTGGCGTGATAAGGCAGGTTATTGCTTGGATAAAGATATAAAGGTTGTGGGTAATAAAGTGTATAGCCGAGATACTTGTTGCTTTGTTCCATATACCGAAAATATCCGAGATATGAACAAGAGAAATCCGCACGTTCACGGACAGCACACAACGGAATATATCTTGTTCAATGATAAAGAAAAGATATATTTCAGAACCGAAAAAGATGCTTGTGCATTTTTGGGAGTAAAGCCTTGTACCGTTTCTTCGTCATATAGATATGGTTGCAAGTGCAAGGGATATAGCATAGCGAAGATGAAAGGCGGTGATACCGATGCGTGAGATTTTATTCAGGGGCAAGCGAAAAGATAACGGCAATCCGTGGATTTATGGTCATTTACACAAGATGGACGGATATGGTACAGGATATACCGAGTATGGTATACAAGTGCAAGATATACCCACTTCAAGACCTTGGAGCATATTGGTTATCCCCGAAACCGTGGGGCAGTATACGGGTATTACTGATAAAAACGGCAAGAAGATTTTTGAGGGGGATATTTGTCGCAACACAATGACAGATGAAATCGTGTCCGTACAATGGCACGGAACGATGGCGGGGTATGTTTGGAGCAAAAGGCGTGAAAATAACAAATATCTTTTTAATTTTGGTGAATTGTTCAGAGCGCACGACAAATACGAAATCATCGGCAACATACACGATAATCCCGAGCTTTTGAAAGGCGGTGAGTGATATGGCGACTTGTAAAGAGTGCAGATTTTTCATTCAAGGCGAAAGAAAAAGCGGAACTTGCGAAAAAAGACCGTATATAAGTGACAGACGAGGCGGAGTGCAAAAGATAGATGGTAAGCCGAGAAAACTTTATATATGTTGGTCGAGAACGGCTTGTAAGATGTTTGAAAGGCGGTGAATGATATGGCACGATATACAGATATTGATAAGCTCATAGCAGAATACGACCGAGTACACGTCGGTCCCGAAGGCGGCGCGAGAAAACTTATGGTCGAAGCTCCTATCGCCGATGTCGCACCGAGGGCAGAGGTTGAGAAGATATTTGAAGAAATTGAGAAAACCTTAAATCGAAAAATTCGTCGCATTGAGCCTGAATATGAGAGGTTAGATGAATGTTTTGAGAAACTTTCGGAATGTGGTCATTCTCAACACGGCTATTGTAAGGGCGTTATATCTACTTGTGAGGACTTACAAGACCTTATAGACGAACTCGAAAAGAAATATACGGAGGAACAAACCGATGGAAACTAAAGAAAAAGTAATTAAATTCAAGGAAATTATTGAGAGGGGAGCAATAGAGTGCGGTCTTAATTTAACCGTCTACGATGGAAAGATCGCATTTGTAGACCAAAAGGCAAGGAAGATAGTCGCTCTTTGGACTCCCGAATTTAAGTTGTCGGACATCGACACGGAGGCATAAGGAATGAAAGATAAGCTGATAGAGATATTAAACGAAACCTTTGCGGAGCAGTACGAAAAGCGAGGACTCTTAACCGCACCGCATACCGCCGACCACCTTCTCGAAAATGGGATTATAATACCGCCCGTTAAGATAGGGCAGACGGTGTATGTGGTAAGCCGCTATTACGGGGGATTTTGGCGCACCCACGAATGCAGAATTGATAGTCTCACAATTTATGAGAAGCATATGTTTATGACTCTTTTTGATAGTGACAACCTTGATTTTGGTATAGAAATATCCGAAATCGGCAAAACCGTATTCCTCACCAAAGAGCTTGCCGAAAAAGCACTTGTGGAAAGGAGCATGGAATGACCGACTATAAAGAAATCCGAAAATTGCACGAGTATTGCTTAAAAATCGGTGTGAAATCAACCATAGAGCCTTTGTTTGATGGCTTTGTAATACGCTTCAATAATGGCGGTGATTGTATTCAGCACTATGGCTCATACGGGTGCAAATGTGGCTGTGTCGAACCTGCGATTGGTTGCGGACTTGACTATACTGCCGTTGAACTCAAAAACGCAAAGGCGTTGGTAAAATATCATAAAGACCGATTGAACAAAGGAGTACTGCGATGACCGACCACAATAACACACCGAAATTAAAAATCCGAGTAAACCCCAACGAAGCAACGGTCAAAGCGGTGCGAGAAGCACTCGAAGAAACGGGCGGGTATTGCCCGTGTGCCTTGTTCAAGACCGATGATACCAAATGTATGTG
>JAZORX010000273.1:0-10569 GCA_045656845.1 Acutalibacteraceae bacterium
CCGTAGATGCCGAATGCAGGAAGACCCTTCTGTGCGTGAGCAGCAAGAACTGATGCAAGGTAAACAGCACCGGGACGCTCAGTTGCATTGAAGCCCCATACACCCTTGATTGTCATCGGGTCCATATCCATTGTTTCTGAGCCGTAGCACCAGCAAGGTGTAACAGAAAGAGTGATCATAACGCCCTCTTTCTTGAACTTCTCAGCACAAGCTGCAGCTTCTGCAACGCGGCCGATTGTTGTATCAGCGATAACAACCTTAACAGGCTCGCCGTTTGAGTATCTGAGGTTTTCCTCGAAAAGCTTCTTTGCAGCCTTTGCCATACCCATTGTCTGATCTTCAAGACCCTCTCTTACCTTAAGAGGTCCTCTTCTGCCGTCAATTACCGGACGAATACCGATTACGGGATAATCGCCGATGAATCTGTTTTCTGCCATATAATATCATCCTTTCAGATTAATTTACTTTATTTCAAGCTTTCGCTTGTTTATTACTTCGCAATTTTAAGGAAATCTGCGTATGCTTTTTCCCAATTTTCAACCTCTTCAGGCTCGTAAACCTTGAGCTCTGAAGATGCAGCAACGATCTTTCTCGCTTCGTTGATATCTGCAACTGAACTGTCAGACATCAGCTGAACCGCAACATTACCCATAACCGTTGCCTCGATAGGGCCTGCCTTAACGGTTCGGTTGCAGGAATTTGCAGTAAGTCTGCAGAGGAGCGTATCCTTTGTACCTCCACCGATAACATGGATAACGGGATAATCACGCTCTGTGCATTCGCAGAGCTTTTCGAAGGTCAGCTTATATTTCATCGCAAGGCTTTCGTAGATACAGCGCATAATTTCGCCAACCGTCTGAGGAACATACTGACCTGTTTTCTCGCAGAATTCCTGAACTCTCTTCGGAATATTTCCGTGAGGCACAAACTCGGGAGCGTCAGGGTCGATGAAGCACTTGAACGGCTCTGCTGCGAGAGCAAGTTTTTCAAGATCTGCGTAGGAATAATCCTCGCCCTGTCTCTGCCACTGACGGCGACTCTCCTGAATAAGCCACAAGCCGATGATATTTTTAAGGAAGCCGACCGAACCGTCGAAACCACCTTCGTTTGTGATATTGATATTAAGTGAAGTTTCGTTTACGATGGGCTTTTCAAGCTCTGTGCCGAAAAGTGACCATGTTCCGCTTGAAAGGAAAGCAAACTTACCGTCCTCACACGGAACGGATGTTATTGCAGACTGCGTATCGTGACCGCAGACAGAAATAACAGGAACCGGATCAACTCCACACTCTTCGCAGATTTCCGGAGTGAGCATACCGAGAACAGTGCCCGGCTTCACAAGAGGAGCAAAGATATCCTCTTTAATACCGAAAGCATCAAGAATTTCCTTTGACCAGCTCTGTGTTTCAAGGTCAATTATCTGCGATGTTGATGCGATTGAATATTCTGCGCACATTTTGCCCGTGAGCATATACGCAAAAAGATCAGGCATAAAGAGCATTTTATCTGCTCTTTCAAGCATCCACGGTCTGTATTTCTTAAGAGAAATGAGCTGGAACAAGGTGTTAAGCTCCATAAACTGAATGCCCGTGATGCCATAAAGCTTCTCTTTCGGCATTGTTTTGAAAGCTTCGTCAACCATACCGACCGTTCTTGCGTCACGGTAGTGTACGGGGTTTTCCATAAGTTTGCCTTCAGCGTCAATAAGGCCGAAGTCAACGCCCCATGTGTCAATACCGATGCTGTCAAATCCACCTGCCATACGGGCTTTGATTATTCCCTGCTTGATTTCGTGGAAAAGACGAAGAACATCCCAATAAACCGTACCACCGACGCTTACAGGGTCGTTGGAGAAACGATGAACCTCTTCAAGAGTGATTTTTTCTCCGTCAAAGCAGCCGATGATAGCGCGTCCGCTCGAAGCGCCGAAGTCAAAAGCAAGAACTCTCTTAGTCATTGATTACAACACCCTTTTGAAGAATAATGTTTGCATAGATTGCTGTTTCGCCCGTTGCGATAATTGCGAAAGCGCCCTTAGCCTTGTCGTAAAAATCAAATCTTTCAACGAGCTCAATTCCTTTTTCGCCCTCGTTCTTTTCGATGATATCCTTATAAACTGCCCAGATTTCGGGACGGTTTTCGGGGTCACCGTTATCCATAAGGCCAACAGGATTTTCAACATATGTGTCAAGCGGCATAAGCTTGAGGATAGCGTCAAGAATTTCAGGCACACCGTGACCGTCGCAACGGATGAGGCGTTTTGCATTTGTTGCAGCAGGGAAATTGCCGTCACCGATTACGAGATAATCACCGTGACCCATTTCCATAAGAGTTTTAAGAAGCTCAGGCGAAAGCACTGAGGGAATGTTTTTAAGCATAATAATTTCTCCTTTTTAAGATTTAAACGGCTAAACTATACCTATTCTATGGTATTATACAATAAGCTCCGATAAAAATAAAGTAAATTACTTGAAAAACTTGCATAAATTTGGTTTAATGTTTTTATTAAAAAGTCAGAGGTGAGCAATTTGTTTGCAAGAGTCAACAGCTTAGGTACATTCGGGATGGAAGTCTTTCCCGTTACCGTAGAAGCAGATATATCGACAGGATTGCCGAAATTCGATGTTGTAGGTCTGCCTGATTCAGCCGTCAGCGAATCACGCAACAGAGTTCATTCTGCAATCAAAAACTGTGGCTTTACATTCCCTGTAAGCAGGATTACAGTTAACCTTGCACCTGCAGACAGACGAAAAGAAGGCCCGATATACGACCTTGCAATGTTCATCACTCTGCTTCTTGCATCCGACCAGCTCAATGCAGACACGGAAGGCTACGCTTTCCTCGGCGAGCTTTCTCTTGACGGTAAAATCCGCCATATAAACGGTGCTCTGCCGATGGTTATAAGCGCAAGGCAAAGCGGTTTTCACAGTGTTTTCGTTCCCGATGTCAATGCGAATGAAGCTTCCGTTGTTGAGGGAATCAAGGTTTTGCCCGTCAACAGTGTTATGCAGGTTATCGATCACCTCAGAGGTCTTTACAAAATTGCACCTGCAGCACCGATTTCAGAAAACAACTCCGACGAGCTTCTCTATATGCCCGACTTTGCAGATGTAAAAGGACAGTATGAGGCGAAAAGAGCGCTCGAGGTTGCTGCCGCAGGCGGACACAACACCCTTATGATAGGCAGCCCCGGAACAGGTAAAAGTATGCTTGCCAAAAGATTGCCGTCCATCCTCCCCTCTATGACATTTGAAGAGAGCCTTGAAACGACCAAGATCTATTCCGTTGCAGGTGCACTCAAAGGAAACTCCGGGCTTATCACGGCAAGACCCTTCCGTTCACCTCACCATACAGTTTCAACAATAGGACTTTCGGGTGGTGGTGCAGTACCGAAGCCGGGTGAGCTTTCACTTGCACATAACGGTGTTCTTTTCCTCGATGAGCTACCTGAATTTTCAAGACAGGCGATGGAAATTATGCGTCAGCCTCTTGAGGACGGCAAGATCACAATTTCACGAGCATCGGGAACATCAAGCTATCCCTGCTCAACTATGCTCGTCTGCGCAATGAATCCCTGCCCGTGCGGATATTTCGGACATCCCGTAAGAGAATGCACCTGCCGTGAAGGCTCGGCTTCAAGATATCTTTCAAAAGTCAGCGGACCTCTTCTTGACAGAATCGACATTCATATTGAAGTGCCTCCCGTAGACTTCGAAAAGCTTTCGGATACGCACAAGGGCGAATCCTCGGCAAAGATACGCGAAAGAGTTGAAAAAGCACGAAAAATACAACAGGAAAGACTCAGGGAGACATCAGCTAACTGTAACGCACAGATGAACGCTGCGATGACAAAAGAATTCTGCATCGCATCAGATGCTGCAATGAAAATGCTTCAGATGTCCTTTGACAAGCTCGGTCTTTCTGCAAGAGCTTACGATAAAATCCTCCGTGTTTCAAGAACGATAGCTGACCTTGACGCTTCGGAAATCATAGAAGTCAACCACATTGCAGAAGCTATCCAATATCGTTCGCTTGACAGAAAATTCTGGAACAAATAGAAATATTTATTGACAAAGCCACCCACAGTGGTGTATCATTGGAAAAAATCAAATACAGGGGTGCTGACAACTGTCGGCTGAGATTATACCCTCTAACCTGATTCGGATAATGCCGACGTAGGAAGATGTTGCAAATAAACTTACGCTCGGTTAAAAACCGGGCGTTTTCCTTTTTCTTTCCCGAATGCGGAGAAACAATCAGGAAAGGAGTTTTAAATTTAATGAAAAACAAAAGATCAGATAAAATGAGTAAAAATACAATCAGACTCACCGTCAGCGGAATTATGGTTGCGATGTCTACCGTGCTTTCATTTATAAAATTCAGCGAACTTCCGTACGGTGGCTCCGTAACACTTTTCAGCTTCGTGCCGATACTTTTCGTCGGCTACGCTTACGGTGCAAAATGGGGAATTTCTGCAGGTATTGTATACGGAATTCTGCAGACGATTTTCGGCGTTTCAGGTGCCGTTTCAGGTGCAGGTTTTGCCTGGTATCAGGTAATTTTATGCGCTTTGCTTGACTATATTATCGCAGGTGCTATGCTCGGCACGGGAGGAGCTTTCAAAAAGCTTATCAGAAAGCCTCAGCTTTCATTCGGTCTCGGTGCATTTTTCGCCTGCCTGCTGAAATATATTTCGCACTTTCTTTCAGGCTATATCCTTTTCGGCACATATGCACAGTGGTTTTTTGCAGAGGGTGACGGAATGAGCTACGGTGCAGGAAACCTTTCTTCCTACTCGGGAAATATGCTCAGCATCATTTATTCTCTGATTTACAACGCAACATTTATGCTCCCCGAAACAATCATTACGGTTATAATGGCTTGTATCTTAATATCCGTCAAGCCATTGAGAAAAGCCTGCGAAGTTGAATAAAAGATCCGGGATTTTTTACATCCCGGATCTTTATTATTTATACTGATAAACTCTTACATAATCGACGATGAACTCTGCACCCTCTGCAGGGAGATTCTCTCTCTCGCTCGGAATGCCGTTTTCACCTTTCATTTCAACAGAAAGAATGAGATACTCTTCATTCTGACTGACTCCACCATAATCTGTACGGAATGTTTCAACACCGTTGATATAGAAGATATATTCGTTTTCATTCCACTCAAGGCCGTATGTGTTGAACTCCTCATACGGATTATTTTTAAGAAGGAATTTCGTTGCTCCGTGCTTCTGATGTGCATCACCGTATCCGTCAAAATGGAGATTTGAGGTGATTGCGTTTTCCATAAAATCGCCATAGCAATCGCTCTCGAAAATATCAATTTCAGTGCCGTCCATACCGTTGCCGTCCGGATTGTAAACACCGTCATTCATAAGCCAGAATGCACTCCATATATCAGCGCCCTTCGGGAGGATACATCTGCACTCAAAATAGCCGTATTTCTGGCTGAAACCGTTGGGCGCATCTGAATCTGTATCGATACCTGCCGTGTACCAACCTGCACCCTTGCCACCCATTCCGTCTTCAAGATAAACGATGGGAATAACGAGATTTCCGTCCTTCGTCGAGGCAAGATTCTGATTCCAGTAGCTTCCCTTTCTCGCTTCAGTAGTGTTGCCATACTGATAATGGCCGGACCATACGCTGCGATCAAGCTCAGAATCAAAATCATCTGAGAAGGTCAGGACAAATTTATCCATATCAACCTTCTGACCCATCGGATAGCACGGAATATCAAGTGCTACGCAAAAAGAAATTATGAGAGACATCAAAAAAGAAAATATCGCCTTAAACATAAAATCTCCTCCTTGTTTTTCAGAATTTATCGGACAGTTCTGCCTATTTTTTCAAGAGGAATTTCCTCGAAACCGGGAATTCTTTTTCTGATTTTTTCAATATCTTTAATGTGGTAGTCACCGTTCTGAGGATCGACAAAAATCTTATCTGCCTTCTGAGGTGCATAGACCACATTATTTTCAAATTCACCGAAGAACTTTATTGTGCTTTCAAAGAGACCCAATGAATCACGCTTATCGATAACGAGATTATTCGTAACCGTATTCTTAGGATTCGGGATAAAGCTTGCCGAGTCTTCCTTTGAAGGATCATCAGTCATTTCCTTGTACTCAGGGAACGCATTCTGCCAGGTTTCAGTCTGCCACGGTGAAGAATAAAGAGCATCCCACATATCGCCGCTCTCCATATCTGCGTGAGTAAACCAACCGTCATTTAGGGCGCCTTCTCTTGCTCTTTCGTCCATATACAGAGCGTGCTCACCTGCATTTACGATGATATTGCCGTCAATGAGATTGTCTCTGCCACCACCGACGAGGATTCCGAACTTTGGAATATTTACGAGGAGGTTTCCGTAAACCTGCTGACCTGAAAGCGCATCGTCAAGATAAATTCCGTTCGGATAATGGCCGTCCGAGCCTACATTATAAACGCAGTTGTAGCGAATGATGTTGCCGTAATCAATCCAGCTTCTGCCCGAATAAATCGCACCTGCATCGTCAGACAGAAGGCAGACATCATATATCAGGTTATACTCAATGATATGGTTGTTTCCTTTATATGTAATCGCTTCGTGCGGAGAGTCGTGCATCTCATTATTGGCACAAAGGTTTCCGACACCGTAGAGCGTAACGGCAGGCTGATAGGTCTGATAGATTTCTGACCAATCGTGGATATAATTGTTAACCGCTTTGCTGTTTCCGGGAGTGAGAGTAACCGTATCTCCGCCTGTAAGTATTATTCCGCCCTTACCTGTACGGGTTATTTCGTTGTTGAATGCGAGATTATTGCTTCCCGTCATCACAAGTGCATTTCCTGCAATATTTTTGATGAGGCAATTTTCAACGGTATTGTTGTCGCCTTCTATTAAGATAGCATCTGATCTTGTTCCCTTGACTGTTATTCCGTCAAATGTCACATAATCTGACTTTGAATTGATTATCGGCTCAAGAGACAGTGAAAGGTCAATCTTCGCCTCAGCAAAATTTTCAGGCTTCCACAAGCAAAGCAAACCGTTTTCACGCTCAAGATACCATTCGCCCTCAGCTGTCAGCTCCTCAAGCACATTGAAGAAATAATAAGGTGCATCGGCTTTCGTTCCGTATTTACTTACAAACTTCGGAGAAATCTCTCGACTTTCAGCATCAAAATATTCTATGGGAGAAGAAGCATCTGCCCAGTCATATTTCCAGAAGCCGAACATCCATACATCGTCAAGCGTCTTCCAGCCTGCAATCCTCTGTGCAAGCTCGGGGCTTACCTTGTATACATCAGGCTCAGGGTTACGGATATCTTCCCAGCCTTCAACCTCAGTGAGCGCACCGTCAGATTCTTTTCCGAGACCTGTTTTCACTACCTCTTCAAAGTCAAGGAAGCCTTCGTCGGGATATCTCGCAAGAGTCTGCCTTTTATCGTTTACAAAAAGTTCGCAGTAAAGCTCACCTACATAGTCGCCGTCATAGTTTTTTGCTGTATGATAAGAGCCGATTGCGTATATCTTACCCCAATCCTCTTTCGTCAGCGAATACGGTGCTTTTGCAAGGTCAAGGACAACGACATTTTTCTGTGCATCATCCGTCAGCCTTTGCGAGAGTTCAGGATAATTTCCGACGCTTGAAAAATCATCGATATTCAGCGTCACTCCACCGTTGAAAACCACCTCTCCGTTATACGAACGGTAGGTTATGGGGCAATCTTTCGTACCCGAATCTTCCGTTGTAAGCTTCAATGAACTGATTCGGTATTCACCTGCTTCAATGAAGACGGTTATTCCGTCTCTGCCTGTTTTATCGGTATTTCTCACAGCTTCAGCAGCTCTTTCGACTGTTCTGAACGGAGCCTCTTTAGTTCCACTGTTTCCATCGTCACCGTTTGTGCTGACATAAAAATCGCCGATCGGTTCAACTTCTTCGTTCTCTGCCACATCCGTTGAAATCACAGGAGCAACAGCGATATAATCTCTGTTAAAAAAGCCCACAATTCCACCCTTGACTTCATTATAGCAAGTTGTAAAAACCATCACGATTGCCAGTATAACGGGCAGAATAAAAGAACGGAGCTTCGTCTGCTTCCTTTTCATTAACATGCCACTCCTTATTTTATAACCTTGATTCTGTCTTCGAATCTCGGCTTCATCTCGGGTTTTTCATCGGGATAACCCACCGCAATTGCGATGAGGAATTTGTAATTTTCAGGAATATCCCAAGCTCGTTTCCATTTGTTGCCCTGCTCGTTACCGTCTGCAAAAAGAGCACCCACACTTGCAATAATGCAGGTGCCAAGGCCGAGACCTTCGGCAGCGATGCAGATATTTTCACACATAATTCCACCGTCCATATAGCTTTCGCCCTCAGCGAAAAGGACAATAAATGTCGGTGCATTATGGTAAACAGGGTTTGTATCCCAACGGGTGTATGCAGGGGTATCGTAGCCGACAAGCTCTTTGAAATCAACATTCATTTCCTTGAGCATCTCTGCATTCTGAACAAAGCGCACGTGGCACGGCTGACCGTTTCTTCCGCTGGGAGCACGAAGCGCTGCAGCCTTGAGAGCCTCGAGCTGCTCGTCCGTAATCTGCTCGGGCTTGTATTCACGGATAGTCTGTCTTTTAAGAATTGTATTCATTACTTCGTTCATAATTACACCTCATTATTTTCAGTTAATTTTTTTCTTATAATTTTATTTACTGTGTAAGATATCACACCGTACAGTAAGCTACCACTCGCAAGTCCTGCTAAAAATCCTTTAACAAAATCTGCACTAACGAACTGATAAATCAGAACAAGCGAAACGATAAAAGGTATCAGCACCGAAAGAATTTTCGCTGCAAACGGACCTGCTGCAGACGGATTGCACGGTGACCAATAGGAAAAAGCATTTTTGAGAGGAGCCGCATTTGTTTTGCTCTTGCAATCTTTGCTGTTGAGAGAATATGTTTTATAATTCTTCACATCGTTCTCTTCAAACTCAAAAACACGGAAGGCTCTGTGCTTCGTACCATAGCTGTTGTATCCCATTCCGGGACAATAACCGAGGTCAATACCGTCAACCTTACCTGCAAACGAATTATAATGATCGTGGCCGAAATACATCGCAAAAACATCACCCTGAGCCTTCATCGCATCAAACTGCTTTGTGCCAAGAGTCATCGACGGAGTTTCGCCATATGTATAGTTGTGAAAAACCTTTTCGTCGTCAAGAATCCAGTATCTTTTATTATCCTTTACAAAGTCGCACTGCGCACCCTTTGTGCCTTTGGGCACCTCTTTAAAAAGCCCCATAATATTGCTGACAGGGATATGCTGAAAAACCATTGACGGGACAAATTCTCCACCGTTTTCTGATTTGAGCTTTCCACCGACTTTTCTGTACCATTCAAGCTGCGCATCGTTCACGCCCTCATAGCCGACACCCTTTGTTTTTGAATGAGTATCCATAACAAAGAAATTGATCGCCACTCTTTCACCGTCTGAAGATTTAACGGGAACATTGAATGTGCCGACATCGGGTCTGCCGTCGTTAATATCGTCAAAGCAGATGCAGTTTTTAAGGGTTTTGTAAATCTCTGCCTGCTCTTCGTTTGAAACTCCCGTTTCACGGTCATGATTGCCGAAGGTCAGCACATAAGGGATATTGTGCTTTTCGATTGCGCTGAAAAGTCTGCGTATCGCAATTTCAACATTCTTCTTCGCCTTTTCACCCTTACCCCACAGACCGACAACATCGAGCTGATCACCCGTAATGATGATTAAATCAGGCTTGATCTTTTCAATCGCATCGTCAACAAATTTGAGAGTATCAACACTTGTATTTTTAGTGTCCTGCAAATCAGAAATCTGCAAAACCTTTAATTTTCCGTTTTTAAACTGAATTGCATTTTCAAGGTTCATTCCTATCACCTCAGAAAAAATAATAGCATAATTCACCCTCAAAATCAATAAAAATAACACCTGTGAAAACCGATGCTATGAGTTTTTAATAATCTTGCGTTTTGAGAAGTTGTATGATACAATTTCAACATATGAAATTACGGAGGATACGACGATGGCTGATTTCAAAAATTCATCACTCGGAGTTTTTTTAAGAAAAAACAAAATCTGCCCTATATGCACTATGAAAAAGATTGCTGCTTCAACGCAGATTCACATTGACGGTGCAGATAAATTTTCAAATGGTACTGCTCTCACTCCGCCTATGGGTTGGGCAAGCTGGAACCTTTTCAGAAACCGTATCAACGAAAACCTGATTGAAGAAATTGCAAAAGCAATGCACGACTCAGGTCTTGCAGATTGCGGTTATCAGTATGTCAACATTGACGACTGCTGGATGTCCTCTTCCCGTGATGCAGACGGCAGACTTCAGGGCGACCTCAGCACATTTCCGTCGGGCATCAAGGCCCTCTGCGAAAAGGTGAACGCTCTCGGGCTTAAACTCGGTATCTACACATCCAACGGCACTCTCACCTGCGAGGACCTGCCTTCAAGCCTTTATCACGAGCGTACGGATGCAGAAACTTTTGCAGAGTGGGGCGTTGAATACTTCAAAT
>JAZORX010000274.1:0-4062 GCA_045656845.1 Acutalibacteraceae bacterium
CAGTTGTTGAAGGTCAGCGTGAGGCTGCAAAGAAGATTCGTGATAAGATCGCAATGATCGACGAAAGCCTTGCAAAACTCAGGAAATAAAATTTATGGGACGGTTAATCCGTCCCATATTTTGAAATGAAGTGATTTTATGAACTACAACGAAGCGCATGAATTTATACATTCAAGAATGAAATTCGGTTCTCAGCCGGGTATGGAAAGAATAGCAGCATTGTGTGATGCGTTTGACAATCCGCAGGATAAGCTTAAATTTGTACACGTTGCAGGAACAAACGGTAAAGGCTCAACCTGCACGATGATTTCAAATATGCTTGTAGCAGCAGGCTATAAAGTAGGTTTATTTACCTCTCCGTTTGTGGTTGATTTTCGTGAAAGAATTCAGGTGAATTCTGAAATGATACCAAAGGATGCTTTTGCAAAAATCGTTGAAAGAATTGTGCCGGTTATCGATGAACTGAAAGAGAAGAATATAGAACCGACCGAGTTTGAAATAATTACTGCAGCAGCGTTTATGTATTTTCTTGAAGAAAACTGCGATATAGTCGTTCTTGAAGTCGGACTTGGTGGTACGCTTGATTCAACGAATATAATCAAAAAATCAGAGGTAAGCGTTATTACCTCTATTTCAATGGATCATACCGATATTTTAGGCGATACACTTCTTGAAATAGCTGCACATAAATGTGGAATTTTTAAAGAAGGTGGTCATGTTGTAGGTTATCCTCAACCTGATTTTACAGTTGAACGTTTTGTCAAAGAAAAGGCTAAAGAGGCAGGCTGTGATTATACTCATTCTGATCTTGCCAGAATACGACTTGTCCGTGAGGAGTTTGACGGTTCAACTATTATCTATGCCGGTTGCACTTTTAAAATTCCGCTTTCTGGAAAGCATCAGATTTATAATTTCTCGACGGCAATTTCTGCAATCAATGTTCTTAAAAACAACGGCTGGAATGTATCAGCTAAAAATATGATTGACGGAATATCTGCTTTGAAAATGCCTGCTAGGGTTGAAATTGTATCAAAAGATCCTCTTGTCATAATTGACGGTGGTCACAATGCTGAGGGAATAGATGCTCTTTGCTATGCTCTCAAAAAGTACTACAGCGACAAGAAAATCATTGCAGTGTTCGGAATGATGAGAGATAAGAATTATAAGTACTGTGCAGAAAAATTGGCTCCGTTGTGCGAAAAGATTTACACAACAACGGTTTCTAATCCACGTTCCTTAACGGCTAAAGAACTTGCGGCAGAGCTTAAAAACTACGGTGCAAAGGCTAAGCCGATTGATGATTGCGGCAAAGCATATGATAAAGCTTTGAAAAAGGCTGATAAAAATTCCGTTGTGCTTGTCTGCGGATCACTTTATCTTGCATCAGATATCAAAAGTTTACAAAAATAGTGCCGATTTGATGCCAATCTTCAACAAAATATTTTCTAAGAATCCTTTATCCTTTTGGATAGAGGATTTTTCTTTTTCAGGAGGTACAAGATGTCTGTGAAAATTATTTCAACCCGTCAGAGGGTGACGGCTTTTCTTGACGGTGAAATCGATCATCACACTGCCGCTGCAATACGGCTTGAGATTGATGAAGCGATTCAGCGCAATAAACCCAAAACACTAAAACTTGATTTTGCCGATGTTACTTTTATGGACTCATCGGGAATAGGTCTTGTTATGGGGAGATTCCGAATCATTCAGCCAATGGGAGGCAAAATGATAGTTTCAAATCTTTCTCCTCAGATATATAAAATAATGCAACTGGCAGGTCTTGAAAAAATCGCAAAAATAAGTAAAAGAGAGGATGTTAACTATGCAGAAAATAAATGAAATGAAGATGACTCTTGATTCCAAATCAGTAAACGAAGGCTTTGCTCGCTCTGCTGTTGCTGCTTTTGTTTCTCAGCTTGACCCGACACTTGATGAGGTTTCAGATATTAAAATGGCTGTAAGCGAAGCTGTGACTAATTGCATTGTTCATGCTTATCCAATGAGCGTAGGTAAGATTTACATAAGCGTTGCAGTTTTCGAGGATAGAAAAGTGAAAATCAGTATCAGAGACCGTGGTTGTGGAATTATTGATGTCAGACAGGCGATGGAACCGCTTTTTACAACACTTGGTGGTGAAAGGGCAGGACTTGGATTTGCGGTTATGGAAAGTTTTACGGATAAGATTGTTGTTCGTTCCAAGCCTGAAAAGGGAACAACCGTAACTATGTATAAAATCATAAATGGGCGTGCAGGAACATGATACTTGATTCTGAAATAAGGGACGAGAGAATTGAGGCGAACCTTGGCCTGGTGCATTCTTGTGCGCATAAATTAAAGGGGAGAGGCGTTGAATATGATGATCTTTTTCAGGCCGGTTGCGTTGGTCTTATAAAAGCTGTTGACGGGTTCGATGAGAGCAGAGGCTTCAGCTTTTCAACATATGCTGTTCCTGTAATTCTTGGGGAGATGAAACGGATCTTTCGCGATGACGGAACTGTAAGTGTAAGCCGTTCTCTTAAGGAAAAGGGGAGGAAAATTAATTTTGAGAAAGAGGTATTTATAAAACAGTTTGACCGTGAACCAACTGTCAAAGAAATTGCGGATAGGCTTGGATTTGATGAATATGAAACTGTTCAGGCAATAACGGCATCAATGCCTGTTATTTCAATGACCATGCAAGATGATGATAGTGAAAATCAGTTTGATATTCCTGTTGATTCACACGAAATCAGTGTTTCAACAGCAATTGCTCTGAATCAAGTGCTCAATGAGCTTGATGAAAGAGACGAAAAAATTATCAGGCTGAGATATTTTTCCGGTCTCACACAGACGGTAATAGCTCAGAAGCTTGGGATGACTCAGGTACAGGTAAGCAGAAGAGAAAAGGCAATTTTAAAGCAGATGCGCTCAAAATTGTTGTAGACAAAATTAACGGTTGGTGGTATTATTTTCATGGAGGTGTTATAATGCCCGGTAAAACAAATTGTGAAAGCTGTAATAATTTCTGCTACGACGAAGTTGAGGATTATTATTATTGCTCTATGAATCTTGATGAGGATGAATATATTAGGTTCCTGAGTGCATCATATTATGACTGTCCGTATTATGAGCCTGATGATGAGTATAAAATTGTAAGAAAACAAAACTGATAAAAAGCCACACTTTGTGTGGTTTTTCTTGCATATTTATGCAATATGTGTTAAAATGTACGCTATGTCAGGTTCAATGCAAAAGAGGTTAATTTATGCTGATTGATTTTCATACCCACATTTTTCCTGAGAGAATTGCTGCCGGTGCCATAAAGTCACTTAGTAACAGTATAGTCAGTTTCCAGGGTACAAGACACCGCCATTATGCGAGGGGAACTTACGATTCTCTGATTTCTTCAATGAATCGCAGTGGTGTTGATATATCTGTCGTTATGCCTATTGCAACAAAACCGACGCAGACGAATTCAATCAATTCATTTGCAGAGACTCTCAGAAATGAAAGAGTCTTATCGTTCGGGTCGCTTCATCCTGATCAGGATGATTGGGAGAATGTTCTGGAAAAATTATCCGAGAATGGTTTTAAGGGTATCAAGCTTCACCCTGAATACCAATCGTTTTTTGTTGACAGCAAAAGAAGCATTGATATTCTGAAAAAAGCGGAAATTCTGGGGCTTTTTGTTACACTTCATACGGGATTTGATGACGGTATGCCTGAACCGATGCACTGTAAACCTGAAAGATTGAAAAATGTTCTTGACTATGTTTCAGGTAAGTATATTATTGCCGCGCATCTCGGAGCATATAAAAATTGGGATGATGTTGAAAAGTATCTCGTGGGCACAGAGATTAATTTCGATACTGCTTTTATTTCACCTCATATTTCAACGGAACAGTGCAGAAGGATTATTAAAGATCACGGAGCTGATAAAATACTCTTCGGAAGTGATTCTCCCTGGCAGAGTCCGAAGAATGAATATGAGTATATTGTAAATCTCGGTCTTTCAAAAGAAGAAAATGAGATGATTTTTTATAAAAACGCATTAAAAATTTTAGAGTAAAAGAGGATGTTTAA
>JAZORX010000275.1:0-8770 GCA_045656845.1 Acutalibacteraceae bacterium
AGCGTCACGCCCTACGGTTTTTATTCAATTTGGCTCGTAGGGGACGGGTTTCCCGTCCCGAAAGCAGTATAAATCAACGGGAGGCGAAACGCCTCCCCTACGAACACAAACACAAATTGTGCGTAATTTAAATAGCCCCACAAACCCGAATTTGTAAAACAAAAGGCAGAGCACTCGCTCTGCCTTGATTTATGCGTATTTTTCTTTAAGATAATCCATCGCCATAAGGTAGCCGTCGAAGCCGTAGCCTGCAATTTTCTTTTCAGCATAAAGACCGACATAAGAAATCTTACGGAATTCCTCTCTTGCGTCAACATCTGAAATATGCACCTCGCAGGTCGGTATGGCAACAGCCTTTAGTGCATCGAGGATTGCAACGCTCGTGTGCGTGTAGGCTGCAGGGTTGATGACGATTCCGTCAGCATTTTGGTAGGCTTCCTGAATTTTATCAACGATCGCACCCTCGTGGTTGGATTGGAAAAGCTCGACCGTTACGCCGATTTCCTCTGCCTTTGCCTCAATAAGCCTACAAAGGTCGGCATAAGTATTTTTGCCATAGATATCGGGCTCTCTTATTCCGAGCATATTGAGATTAGGTCCGTTTATAACTAAAATATGCATTTTAACACCCTTTCTGCCGTAACCGCGGCATCTGCATCAACCTCAACTGTGAAATCGGCAAATGCTTCGTAGGTATCTTTTCTGGCTTCGTATATTTTTCTGACGGCATTATCATCCTTAGAAAGCGGACGGCCGTCAAGTGCGAGGAGAGAAAGGTCTTTTTTCAGATATATTACCGTGCCGTTTTGCCTGAGGGCATCACGGTTTTCTTTTTTCATAACGGCACCGCCACCCGTTGCAATAATCTTTGAAAGATTTTTACCTGCAGCTCTGACGGCATTCGTCTCAAGCTCACGGAAAAACGGTTCGCCTTCCGTTGAAAAAATTTCCGGAATCTGTCTGCCGTCTGCCCTGACGATTTCCTCGTCCGTGTCGATAGTTTCTCTCTTAAGTTTTTCGGAGAGAATTTTTCCCACAGTCGATTTTCCGCAACCGGGCATTCCGATGAGAACGATATTTTTCTGCTCTTTTAAGATTGATTTTACAACATCGTCAATATTCTCATTGCGAAGCTGAACATCGGGGAATTGCTCTGCAGAGCGAAGACCCTGAGCGACGAGCATCGTCAGCCCGTTTGCAAAAGGAACGCCAAGCTCATCGGCATCAATAAGAAGCTGAGTCATACAAGGGTTATAAATAAGGTCGAGAACGCATTGAACCTTTCTGAATTTGCGAAGGTCAATCAGACGCTCTCCGTTATTCGGAAACATACCGACAGGCGTTGTGTTGACGATGATATCTGCATCGTAATGTTTGTCGATGTTATCGTAATTGTTTTCGCCTGTCCTGCTGACGACGATGATTTCCTTTGCTCCGCAATCCTTTGCGACCTCGCAGACGGTAAGGCTCGCACCGCCACTGCCGAGGACGAGAACTTTTTTGCCTTTATAATCAGCACCGCAGGATTCTGACATATAGTCAAAGCCGAAATAGTCCGTGTTATCGCCGTAGAGCGTTCCGTCTGCTCGTCTTATAACGGTGTTTACGCTGCCGATTTTTTTAGCCGTTTCCGAAAGCTCATCGCAATGATTGTAGGCGTCGATTTTATATGGAATTGTAACATTGTAAGCTTTGAGCGAAGTGTCCTTGAAAAAATCATCAAGCTCTTCGGGTTCACGGCAGAAAAGACCGTAATCATACGAGCCGAAATGAGCGTGGATTTCAGGGGAAAGGCTGTGCGAAAGCTTACGGCCGAGCAAACCGTACATCGTTATTCCTCCGTATAGCTTCCGAGGTATGTGAATGCTTCGCAATCGTTTTCAAGCTCAGCGATAAGAGCTTTGAAATCAGGCGAGTAAACGGAAGCGTTGATATCGAAATAAAACATAAACTCAAAATTGCTGCCCGAAATCGGACGGCTTTCAAGCTTTGTGAGGTTAAGCCCGAGCGCTGCAAAACGGGCGATCATATTGTAAAGTGAGCCGGGTGTGTGAGGGATTGTGAGCATAATACTCGTCTTCTCAGCACCGGGATAGATTTCAAGCTCTTTTGAGATGCAGATGAATCGGGTGTAGTTATTCTGCGTATTCTGCACATTGCCCGAGAGGATTTTTAATCCGTAAAGCTCAGCGCATTCCTTTGCGCCGATTGCGGCGATATCCGTTCTGCCTGATTCTGCAACGATTTTGGCAGCTTCAGCTGTGTTTTTGCAGACATGAGTTTTAACTCCAAGCTGGCTGATGAAAGCCGAACACTGGTTGAGAGCCTGCTCGTGAGAGTATATTTCTTTGATAGAGCTGATGCTGGTTCCGCTGTTGGCAAGGAGCTTATGCTCAATGCAGAGCTTCAGGCTGTGCGTGATGAAAAAGCTGTATTTTGACATAAGGTCGTAAACCTGATTAACTGAACCTGCCGAGCTGTTTTCAACGGGGAGAATACCGTAACGGCAAAGACCTGAATCAACAGCCTTGAAAACATCCTCAAAGCCGTGAAAATACATTATGCTCGGATAGGCAAACATCTTGTCGCAGGCGTGCTGAGAATATGCACCCTCAACGCCCTGACAGGCAACAACAGCACGGTTCGGTCTTTCTTTCGGGTTTTCTGCAGTAACCTTTTCAATCTTCTCAACGAGTGCTGACTTTTTTGAATTAAGACCTCTCTGGTAAGAGCAGCTGACATCAAACATCGTCTGGTAGAGAACTCTTGTATAGTTGCTGAAATGGGGAGCAACCTTTGATGTGACTTTGTTGATAACCTGCCTTTCACGGCTGCGATCGGAAACGGCAAGTCCGTTTGCACGCTTGTATGCTGCAATCTCTGCGGCAACATTCATTCTTCTTTCAAAAAGACGGACAAGCTCGTCGTCAATACTGTCAATTTCGTTTCTGAGATTATTTATATCCATTGCATTCACCTTCAGATAAGATTAATAAGTGCAAGCGCTGCTGCAGCTTCAATGCACGGCACAGCTCTTGGCACAATGCACGGGTCGTGTCTGCCTGTGATAACAAGCTCTTCCTGTTCCATCGTTTCAAGGTTGACCGACATCTGCGGCTTGGCGATTGACGGAGTCGGCTTGACGGCAACACGGAAAATGATCGGCATTGATGATGTTATACCGCCTGAAATTCCACCGTGGTTGTTTGTTTCGGATGCGATTTTTCCGTCAACGAGGATGAAGTTATCGTTATTCTGACTGCCCCTGAGGTCGGCACATTCAAAGCCGTTGCCAAATTCGATACCCTTGATTGCAGGTATTGCAAAAACAGCCTTGCTCAGCACATTTTCAACACCATCAAACATCGGGTCACCAATGCCTGCAGGAAGTCCCGTTACGGCACATTCAATTATGCCACCGACGGAGTCTGCATCAAGCCTTGCTTCTTCGATTTTTGCAAGCATTTCATCCTTGACAGCATCGTTGATAAGTGGAAATTCTTTTGAAGAAACTTCCGAAAGTGTAGCTGAATCAACATTGACGGGGTCAAACCGTGAATCGCTGATTCCTGCGATTTTTTCAATATGTGCACCGATGCGTATGCCTTTTTCTTCAAGAATCTGCATAGCAATAGCTCCTGCAAAGCATAGGGGAGCCGTCATCCTGCCGGAAAAATTTCCGCCTCCACGGATATCATTGAAGCTGTTGTGTTTCATATATGCTGCAAAGTCAGCGTGTGACGGACGGGGAAGCGTTTTAAGCTTTGAATAGTCTTTTGAATTCTGATTATTGTTTCTGATGATTGCACATATCGGTGCGCCACAAGTGATGTTATCAACAACGCCTGAAACGATTTCGGGGAAGTCTGCCTCCTTACGGGTTGTTGAATAAGCATTTTTGCCCGGAGCACGACGGGCCATAAATCCGAGGATTTTTTCCGTATCGAGCCTGATGCCTGCAGGGATACCGTCAATAACAATTCCGATAGCCTCGGAATGAGACTGACCGAAAACCGTGATTTTAAATTTTTCACCAAAGCTGTTAGACATCTGCGTTACCTCCGAGAGTTTTGAAATCATTGAAAAATTCAGGATAAGATTTGTTTACTGCCTGAGCATCTTTTATTATAACACAGTTTTTGCATTTTTGTGAGGCTACTGCGGCAGACATAACGATTCTGTGGTCGTTAAAGCTTTCAACAGAGCCACCGTCCAGTGCTTCCTTACCGTTGACGATAATTCCGTCAGCCGTCGGCTCTGCGTCTCCACCGAGCGAATTTATCATTTCAACGGTCGATTTTATTCTGTCGCTTTCCTTAAGGCGAAGTCGCTCTGCGTTGTAAATTCTTGTTGTGCCTTCTGCCGTCGAGGCAACTGCACATATGACGGGCACCAGGTCGGGAATATCTGAAGCGTCAATCTCTGCACCGTGAAGCGATGAAAGAGAAGCACGGATTGTGCCGTTTTCTTCGGATATTTCTGCACCGAAAGAGCGAAGAATATCAATAATCTTTCTGTCACCCTGAGGCGAGTCGGTATTAAGTCCCGATACCTCTGCGCCCATTGCGAGGAGAAACGCTGCGTTTGACCAATCGCCTTCAACTGCAAAATCGCCTGATTTGAAATCTGCCTTTTTTATTAAATATATATTGTCTTTTTCTACGGCATCAATGCCGAAAAGAGAAAGAACATAAACAGTTATATCAATGTAAGGCTTTGATTCAACGGGAGGGATAACCTCAATCTCGCCACCGCAAAGGGGAAGAACGAGGAGCAGACCCGTGATGAACTGCGAGCTGATGTTTCCTGCTATTGTAAATTTACCACCCGTCAGCTTTCCTGAAATATGAAGGGGGAAAGAATCGTTGCTTTCGATGCCGTGCTTTTCCATTTCGTCAAGCAAGGGTGCAACGGGACGGGAAGGGAGTCTGCCTTCGCCCGTAAAGGTAGCATCAATTCCGAGGGCAGCAACAACGGGAAGAAGGAAACGGAGGGTTGAACCACTTTCTCTGCAGTTAAGCTCAGCTTTTTCGGGGAAAACGCAGGGAGGCGTAACAGTCCAGTCACTGCCGTTTTTTTCAATCTTAACGCCGAGAGCTTCAAGGCAGCCTGCCGTTGCGTCAATATCCACGGAAGTTTTGTTTATTTTAATTGTACTTTTCTCTTTTGCAAGTGCTGCGCAGATAAGCATTCTGTGCGCAACGGATTTGGAAGCCGGTGCTTCAATTTTGCCTGAAAGAGAAGTAGGATTGATTTTTATATTCATAATTCAAGAAGCTCCTTGAACTCAGCAAGAGCGATATTTAAAATTCTGCAGTTTCCTATTTCCTCAGGCACGATGATTGAAATTCTGCCCGAAGAGCTTTTTTTGTCGTTTTCTGTTGCATAGTAAAGTGAGCTGTTTTCAAACGGACAGGAAACGGGAAGGTTGTTTTCAAACAAAGCGTCGATGATTTCGTCCTGGCATCTTTCCTTTGAAAATCCTCTTTTCCAGGCAATTTCAGCTATGAGCAGCATTCCCATCGCAACTGCGTTTCCGTGAGAAATTTTGAATTCGCTCATTTTCTCTATCGAGTGTGCAAGAGTGTGACCGAAATTCAGAAGGTTGCGTTTGCCTGTATCAAACTCGTCTTCGTTGACGATTTCGCTCTTGATTGAAACACAACGGGCGACGACATTTTCAATGTTTTCTACAAGCTCTCCGTTTTTGACAAGCTCAAAAAGCTCTCTGTCTGCGATAACACCGTATTTGATGATTTCTGCAACACCTTCCGAAAAAATTTCGGCAGAAAGGGTAAGAAGCATCTGCAGGTCGCAGAGAACAAGCTCAGGCTGATTGAAAACACCTGCGAGGTTTTTGCCTGATTTAAGGTTGATAGCCGTTTTTCCTCCGACGGAAGAGTCAACCATCGCAAGAAGCGTCGTCGGAATCTGCACAAGGTGCATTCCTCTCATATACATCGCAGCGCCGAGACCCGTAAGGTCTCCCGTAACGCCACCGCCCAGAGCGACGACAACATCTTTTCTTGAAAAATGTTTGCTTGCGAGAAACTCGAGAAGCTCAAAAAGAACCTCGGGAGATTTTGATTTTTCACCGTGAGGGAAAACAAAAAGCTCGTTTTTTATGTTTTCTTCATCAAGATATTTCTTAGCTTTTTCGCTGTAAAGAGAAGCTACGGTATCGTCAGAAACGATACATACCTTAACATCACCGAAAAGCTCTTTTATCTTTTGACCGAGAAGGGAGAGTACACCCTGACCGATTATAACATCATATTCTTTTGAAGCTTTGACCTTTATTGTCTGCATAATTAACCCACCTGCTTTTTAGCATCTTTTCCTTCCCTGAGTAATGCGGAAAGGCTTTCGCTGTCGCCACTTGCGAGAGCGTCTCTGTACTGCTGAAGATTTTTGATAAGAGTGTCGATTTCGTCTGCGAGGTAGTCGCTGTTTTCAAGGAAGAGCTCTGTCCACATTTTATCGTTGAGCTTTGCAACCCTTGTCATATCCTTGTAGCTGCCTGCAGAAAAACCTTTTCTGAATGTTGCCTGAGGGCTTTTGACATATGCGCTCGAAACAACATGTGCAAGCTGAGAGGTGAAAGCTATGATTCTGTCGTGTTCATCGGGCGAGGCGAAGGTTGTGTCTGCGAAGCCGATGGATTCGAAAAATCTTTTTGCCCTGTCTAGCACGGCAATGTCTGAAATTCCACATGGAGTAAGAATCATTGAAGCTCCCTTGAAGAGACTTGCTCTTGATGAGCCGAATCCCCAGAACTGAGTACCTGCCATCGGATGACCACCGATGAATGTGAAGCCGTGCTCATCGGCAATCGGGACTATTTTGTCGCAGACAGCTCTTTTGACACCGCTGCAATCAAAAACGAGACAGCCTTTTTTGAATTTATCTGCGTTGTTTACTATATAATCTACCGTTGCACCGGGATAAAGAGAAACGATAACTATGTCGCAATCTGTGAGATTTTCTTCGTTCAGAGGCTCATCAATTGCTTCGGTGAGTCCTGCTGCAAGCATTGTGCTTTCGTCGATATCGTAACCGTAGACGGTGTGTTCCTTCGTTTCTTTAATTGCCTTTGCCATTGAACCGCCTATAAGGCCGAGTCCGACTACACCGATTTTCATTGCTATCGTTCCTTTCTTTTAAATTATTCTGCGTTTTGATTAAGAACCTTACGGATGACCTCTGCCTCTTTGACAACCTGAGCAAACTGCGCAGGAGTGAGCGCCTGAGGGCCGTCGCAAAGTGCGTGTGCAGGGTCGTTGTGAACCTCTATCATAAGTCCGTCTGCACCTGCTGCTACTGCGGAAAGAGCGAGGGGACGGACGAGCCTTGAAAGACCTGCTGCGTGGCTCGGGTCTGCGATAACGGGGAGATGAGACTTCTCTTTAAGAAGTGCGATTGCTGAAATGTCCATGGTGTTTCTTGTGTATTTTTCAAAAGTACGGATTCCTCGTTCGCAAAGGATAACCTTTTCGTTACCGCCTGCCATAATGTATTCTGCACTCATCAGAAGCTCTTCCATTGTGCTTGCGAGACCTCTTTTGAGGAGAATCGGCTTGTCGGTGTGTCCGAGCTCCTTGAGAAGCTCAAAGTTCTGCATATTTCTTGCACCGACCTGAATGACATCAACATTTTCAAAAAGCTCAAGGTGAGAAAGATCCATAATCTCGGTTACGATTGGCATCCCTGTTTCGGCCTTTGCTTTTTCAAGAAGGTGGAGCCCTTCTGCACGCATACCCTGGAAAGCGTAGGGCGAAGTTCTGGGTTTGAATGCGCCACCACGAAGAAGTGTCGCACCTGCAGCCTTTGTTTCCTTTGCGATGGAGCATATCTGTTCGGGAGATTCTACGGAGCAGGGACCTGCGATATATTGGAAGTTGCCACCACCGATTTTAAATCCACCGATGTCGATAACCGTGTCTTCGGGGTGGAACTTTCTGTTCGCGTTTTTGAAAGGTTCACTGATTCGTGTAACCTTTTCAACGATATCGAGGCTGTTTATAAGGTCGATATCAACATGGCTTGTATCACCGATAAGGCCGAGAATCGTCTCAAACTCACCAACGGTGATGTGAACATCAATGTTCATCGATTTAAGCCAGTCAACAAGATGATCCTGCTGATTCTTATCAATCCCGTTTTTTACTACAACTACCATAATAAAACCCCCTGAAACAAAAAGTTCCGCAGTTTAATTTTACTGCGGAACTAAGAGAAACCTTATGAAAACATTTTACAGCAAAACCAAACAGCTCTATTAACTTTTGTTAATAAAGTAAAAGTATTCAGCTGCAAAAATTCTGCTCTTCATCGCTTTAATCTCCTAAAGTTTTTCACATTATAGCACCGCGAAAATTAAGTGTCAAGTAGATTTCATTAAGTTTTCAGTAAAATTTTGTTATTCTCAGAATTTGTCATAGCCGACCATGAGTTCAAGCTCATAGTTGTCTGAATCAGAGAGAAAAGTTTCGTCAGCACCGGTGAGAAGCATTTCTCCATCTTTACGGACGCACCACCATTCCTGCTTGCTTTCATCGGTTGTTCGTCCCTCTTTGAAGGGGCCGTAAACCGTCTTGATGTAAAGGCCGTAGCTTTCCTGGTCGTTTTTGACATATCCCTCATCAACGAGCATTTCGCCAAGTGTTTCGGCGTCGGTTTTAACCTCGTATGTTTCGGTCTTGCCGTCTGCCGAAATCGTAAGGGTGATGCTTTGGGAGTTGTCCGTTGTTTCGCCGGGTTCGTCGGTTTC
>JAZORX010000276.1:0-4884 GCA_045656845.1 Acutalibacteraceae bacterium
CGGCAGAGGTTAATCCCCTGCCGTTTTTGTTTAGTTAAGACCTAACGGGTTTTCATATGTACCGGGCTTCATCTGATATTTTGAGTCAGTCGATTCAACGAAGCGGTTCTCGGTGTTCTTTTCATACTCGGCTTTTGAAATATATTTTTCGTTCAAAGTGTAAGAACGAATAATATCACCATCCATTATGTACAAATCAGACTCAGCTTTTATCCTATCAATCTGTTCTTTATATATGCTATAGCCTCTTTCGGTAGTCATATAAGATGACACCTCGTAGTTTTCTTTCTCACTCAGGCTTGTTCCATCATAATTGAATGTCTTATATGCAGTATGGCCGGCAGTTCCACCATCGCCTTCAGCCGTATAAGCAACCAGAACATTCTTTTTTTGAACATTATCGTAAAATATTGATAGCTGTGTTCCGCCCATGCGGTAGCCTTCGTCATGCTCTTTATGAAGAAAAACTACACCATCATTTTTTATGGTGAAAAGCAGACTTTCAGTTGCATACCAATCAGCTGAAGAAGGAACAAATTTCACAAGCAGCTCATAAACACCATCGTCATTGATATCCAGCATACAGGTCTGTATCTCATAGCAGTCCAAACCGTACCACTCAGGCATATATTTGCCCCATCTAGCGTCTTTGAGTACTTCATTATACAGCTTCGCATTCTCGTCATACATATCCTTTGGTGTGGAAGGAGTCTGAGTTGTGTTCGGGTCATAATTTTCAATCTTATAGATTGACCAGTATCTCTTACCGTCTATTATTTTGATTTCGGCGGTAAACTCAAGCGTCTTTGAATACTCATACCCATCAGTTTCAAATTGCTCTTCACTGACATCAACAACTATATGATATTTGTCATCAACAATTTTATATGAAACAAGTTCATACGAAGACTTTAAAACTCCGGTTGCCGCCCATTCAGGAACATAGAAATAATCATCATCAAAGCTGCTCGAGCCTTCGTATTTATCCGAATCACTATAAATCAAGTTTTCACGATACTCAATGTTATATATGTTTTCACAGAGCCATTTTACATTTTCTTTCGGAATTCGTGCTTGATATGCTCCGCCAGTATTATATTGATTATATTCAACATCGCCAAAGAAATAACTATATGCAGAGGAACCTGAACATTCAAACATAAGAAGAATATCCTCAACAGAGTCAAAAGTTTCTTCTTCACCTTGCATAGTTCTTCCAAAAGTTTTATTCAGAAAATCCACAAACTCTTCAATATCTGCATCCGTTGCTTTGATAAATTCCGGATTTTTCTGTGATGAACTTCCGGAAGCACCTGCGCTGTTGTTTTCGTATGACTCCCAATCCTTGATAGGCTCGTCGTCTTTCTTTGAGTTGATTGTTACCTTATCAACAGCATCCTTATCATCATTATCAACTATTACGATGATTACGATTACAACGGGTTCATCTGACTTTGTTGCACTTGTTGTGGTTTCTGTGTTTGACGGTACAGTCGGAGCCACCGTCGTCGATACAGGCTGTGTTCTTTCCGAAACTATGCCTTCAAGTGTGATCTGGTATTTACCGTCATTAAGATGAAGATTAAAAATCTTGCTGTCTGACTTCTCGTTTATAACATTTTCAAATTTATTGAACGCAGAGCTTTTGAAAATCGTGCCGTTTGTAAGTCTGTCTACCTTGATATTATAGTTTTCGTACGGGAAATTTTCTGCATCGTATACAAGGAATTCCGCGTCCTGCTTGAGCACGGGAAAGTCAGTTATGTATCCTGCTTTTTCCGACTCTGATTTAAAAATGATTGCGTCGGTGATAAAGATACCACCCGTTGCAAGAACAGCGATAACAAGAATTATTGCAATCACTCTCAGTGCAATATTCTTTTTACCACCTTTTTTCTTTGCCTTCTTCTGCTTTTCAGGCTTTTTCGGTCCAGCCTTCGGTGCAGGCTGTGCCGTTTCCTTTGACGGTGCAGGAGCAGCAGGCTTCGGCTGTGCAGGTACAACGGGCTTAGGCTGTACGGGTTGCTGTTGTGTAACGGGTGCTGCAGGCTGCTGGACAGGTGTTCCGCACTTTGCGCAGAATTTCATATTCGGATTTAATTCATTTCCGCACTTCTGACAATTCATTAGTTATTCCTCCGTATCACATAATCTTCGTATTTTAATAGTTTTATCATACACTGCTGTTTTTGAACTCTGTAATTTGAATTTAACTCTGTTGATTTATATAGAATATAAATTATTTTGGCGATAGCAAACTATCGCCATTCAAGAATACTAAAATCAAACCATTAATCAATTACACCGTAAAACTCAAGAAGTGCAGGATTGATTATTGTATCTGTGTAATCAAAGCAGGATCCGTGCCCACCACCGACAATCATCAGCTCCTGAGCGTCAGGTATATTCTTAGTTATTCTCTTTGAGTGAATGCGTTTAATCATATCATGCTCACCGTAGATATTGAGAACAGGAACACTGATTGTCTGCAGATCCTCAAAAGTCAGGTTCGGATGGCAAACCATAAGACCCTGAATATCTCTTCTTCGTATATCTTCTGCTTCACCTGTGAAAGCAGCTTTAATTGCGAGACCAAGATATTTCCATATTATTCCTATCTGGTCAAAAACCTTTGTTCCGAGAGGGTTAATGTTTGAACCCATAATAACAAGAGACTCCACTCTTTCAGGATGAGCAACCGTGAGAACCATTCCGAGATTTCCACCGTCACTGAATCCGAATATTTTTGTTTTTTCAACACCGAGATAATCAAGAAGAGCTATAACATCATCACTCATAATTTCAAATGTCAGCCCATCATCACCCATATCTGAATTTCCAGTGTAACGTGGAGAAACAGTTATAACCTTAAAGTGCTCAGACATTTCGGGAAGGATGCTGCCATCAAAGCAGTGCATATCGCCACCATTCGGAGGAAGAAGCAAAAGAGGCTCTGCGTTGAGATCTCCGTAAATTCCGTATTCAATCTTAACACCGTCATTTTCAATAAATCCGTATTCCTGAAGTTCCGGCATTTCCGATGCTGAAGCCACAGGGATGCTGAGAGCTGCAATCACAACAGAAAGTATAACGGCAACAAAAGTTTTAAAAAATCTTTTCATATTTCAATCCTCCTATGCGTTTTATATAATTTTATAATTTTGTATAGTAATTGTCAATATCATCATATTATACAACTGAAAAGAAATACTCTGTAATCGTCTCCGGCGATTCCTTCATTCCGTTTTTGACCCACCATAGTACAGTTTCGACAAATACAGATGAAATATGGTTTATCCTGAAGCTTTCTGGCAGATTTTTGTTTTTGGGAGAGTCAAACTGTGACAACTGATTTTCAACAAGTCTTTGCAGATTCGTTTTGAAATAACGCAGGAAAAGCTCATTGTTTCTGCAGGAAAGCAGATCCAGAATATTGTTATCATTTTTCTGAAGATGCTGAAAAAGGTGCAGAAAAACTGAATCCGGAGCTTCACAGTCAAAGATGTGCCTATGCTCATGTGAATTCTCGACAGAATCGAAAATATGGCAGAAAAGCTCCTCACAAAGCTCTTTCAGAAGAAATTCCTTGGTTTCAAAATGAGCATAGAAGGTTGCTCTGCCGATATCCGCTTTTTCAATTATCTCGCCTACCGTTATAGTATTAAAATCTTTTTTTGATAGAAGCCCGACAAAAGCGGTAAAAATAGCTTCCCGTGTTTTTCTTTGTCTTCTGTCCATAACATTCTCCATACAAGTTTTTAAAAATGTTCAGTATCGAACAGCATAAGAATTCTGCATATCGATTTTCTTAGTTTTGCCTCATATAATATTAACGAACACTTTGTTCAATATCGAATATATTATATATTAAAACAAGAATTTGTCAACGGAGGCAATTTATGAAAACAACCAAAAACATACTGATTGCATTTATACTCAACCTTGCGTTTTCAATCTTTGAATTTGCAGGCGGAATTTTCACGGGCAGCGTTGCGATTATTTCCGATTCAGTTCACGATATGGGAGACGCGGCAAGCATAGGAATATCTTACTTTTTAGAAAAGAAGAGTAAAAACGGACCGGACGAAAAATACACCTACGGCTACGCAAGATTTTCCGTTGTCGGAAGCCTGATAACTACCATCATCCTTATTTTCGGGTCATGCGCTGTTATCTTCAATGCAATAAAACGCATCATCTACCCTACTGATATAAACTATGACGGAATGATTATTTTTGCTGTTATCGGAATAATCGTCAACTGCCTTGCAGCATTTTTTACGCGCGAAGGAGATTCACTTAACCAGAAGGCTGTTAATCTGCATATGCTTGAGGATGTGCTGGGCTGGGTTGTTGTCTTCATCGGTGCCATCGTGATGAGATTTACAGACATTTCGCTCATTGATCCTGTTATGTCCATCGCAGTTTCTGTTTTCATTCTTATAAATGCAATCAAGAATCTCAAAACAATAACTGACCTTTTTCTTGAAAAGATGCCTGACGGAATAGATATTGATGAAATCAAAGAGCATATTTTTCATATTGAAGGAATCAAGGATATTCACCACATACACGTCAGAAGCATTGACGGGATAAACAACTGCGCTACGATGCACATCGTAACCGACAGAGATGCAGCAGAAATCAAAAAGCTCGTCAGAGAAGAGCTGCATGAGCACGGAATCTGCCACGCTACGCTTGAAATTGAGGGTGAAAACGAGGATTGCATCGACAAACACTGCCATATTGAAGTTAAAACAAGCCATTGCTGCCACGGACATTGATATTTTAAATTGCTAGGTTAAATTCACTGTTTATCAATGATTTTTGTATTGACAAATGCCAAACTGTTTGATATAATATGCAACGTTGCGTATGCGACAG
>JAZORX010000277.1:0-2563 GCA_045656845.1 Acutalibacteraceae bacterium
GGAGAACGCTCGGGACTATTTTTAGAGCAAATACGAATTGTAAAGGAGATGAGAGATCGTGACAGAAGAATGGGGAGGACAGGTGTCGATATTCGACCTCGACACCTCGTGTGGGAAAATGTCGCAGGCGCAATGTCAAGCGGAAAGCCGAAAGGAGAAGACTTCCGAATCGTCCTCGAAGAACTCGCAAAAATCGCAGACAAAGATGCCGTTATACCTATGCCTCCGAAAGGAAAATGGGCAAACAGCGGATGCATCATGGGAGATGGGTGGAGCATTGCTTGGCGAGTACTTGACGGACAGTTTTGGGGATGCACCTATGTCGATGATGCAGGAATGCCGATTAGACTCGGCACACCACAGCGGCGTAAAAGAATCGCGCTTGTCGCAGATTTTGGAGGCGGATGCGCACCCGAAATACTATTTGAGCGCAAGGGCTTGCGAGGGGATACTTCGCAGAGCAGAAACGAGGGGCAAGGAGTTACCTCCGATACTGAAGGAGGCTCTTTTGCAGATGATAGAAAGGGAAAAGTCTACGGATTCCCATTAGGTTTTCGTCCCGAAAATGTCCACTTATATGATGACAAGGCTACCACGCTTTGTGTGGGAACAAGAGCAGGCTTCTGCAATGGGGTTGTATCGATAGAGAATCATCCTGCGGACAGCAGAGTCAGCATTGACGATAGCGGTAAGGTGCAGACTCTGACGAGCCGTATGGGTACGGGCGGTGGTAATGTGCCAATGGTGATGGAGGCTGTCGGGGTTGATGTATATAACCAAACAACAACGGGAGATGTAGCTTGTGCGTTGACCGCAGAAGGATATACAAGCACGGGAAGTAGCCTGAAGGTTATGATAGCTGTCGGAATTGATTGCTATAACCAAGCGGTGACGGGAGACAAAGCGAAGACTCTGACAAGTGGCAGAAATGATACTCATAATGTGCCTTGTGTAGCCATTGACCGAGCCTTTTTTAATCAGGGAAAAAACGCATTGTATGACCCACAAGTATATGAGGATGGTACTGTTCCGACCTTGGTGGCGAAGGGACCTTCTGCGGTGTGTTATGTGGTAGACCAAGGCGGTGGTAAATCTTCTGCAAATGTGACGGAAGACCTTGCTCCTACATTGACTTGTACGCACGGTGGTGAGCCTGCGGTGGCATACGCAATCGAGCCGGGCGTTGCCCAAAGAGAAGGTGGTCATATGTATGAAGATGTGAGTGGCTCTCTTCGGGCAAATGCAGGGGATAATCAGATGTCGGTGGCTTATTGTATTCAAGGAAATTGCATAGACAGGGCTGATACGGCAGGGTGCAATGGCAAGGGCTTTGCGGAGGGTGTAAGCTATACTCTTAATACGATGGATAGACCTGCGGTGGCCTACGGCATCAACGGAGATGTGGCAGGTACTCTTGACTCATCCTATTACAAAGGTTGCGGTATGCGGTCGGGTGTCGAGCGAGAGGTTATAGCACAGAAATGTGATGTACAATACATAGTCCGCAGACTTACACCGCTTGAGTGTGAGAGGCTACAGGGCTATCCCGATTATTATACCGATATCGGAGACTTTATCGACTCAAAGGGCAAGAAAAAGACCTCCTCGGATGCGGTGAGGTACAAGGCTCTTGGTAATAGTATATGTCTCCCACCGTGGAAATGGGTGCTGAAAAGGTTATGCTCCCACTATGAAAGAGATGTTACTATGGCAAGTCTGTTCGACGGTATAGGCGGTTTTCCTTGTCTGTGGGAGCAGATTAACGGCAAGGGGACGGCTGTTTGGTCGAGTGAAATCGAGGAATTTCCCGATGCGGTGACCAAGGTGCGTATCGGGTAAATATACGAAAAAGGAGATAAACGGATGATTAAAAAACTTATAATATTTCTCATCAGGCAGAGACTCCATCTCAAGAAGGGGCAGCGATTCCGCTTTGCAAATCAGAAGACGGATAATGTGTATTACTTCACAGCAAATAAGCTCATTAAGATACCCGAGGGTAAGCGGACTATAAGCAGAGTGGAGAAAAGTCTTGTTTCTCTTAATTGGATTCTCTCGGACGAATGTGAGGTGGAATTGGTATGACAGACGAGCAGATTGTTAAGGCGTTGAAAGTCATAAGCACAACTGCAAATTGTAATGAATGTGCATTTCGCAGTGGCAAAGTATGTAATTGTTCTCAAGTAACAGCTATACAATCGCTTGCCCTTATCAAACGGCAACAAGCGGAAATCGAGGACTTAAAAGCTGATAAAGAAGCCCTTATCAACGGACAATTGACTATACAGAAAATGTATATTGATGCAAGAGCCGAAGCCGTGAGGGAATGCATAAAAAAGATTAAGTCACAATCGGGGGTTACCGTTGCAATAACAAACGACCAAGAGCTTTACGAAACAAAGGTGTATGCTATCAGAGCAACGAAGCTTGACGAGATTTTAAAGGAAATGACGGAGGGAAAGTAAAATGAAAAAGTTTATATCTATAATCACAGTAATAATCATTATGTGCAGTTTTGTGGGCTGTGGCTCACAAGCCGACAGAGTAAGTCACAACATATCAA
>JAZORX010000278.1:0-24293 GCA_045656845.1 Acutalibacteraceae bacterium
TATAGCTCATTGCTCTGCGGACAGGGTTACCGTCCTTATCAACAAGAACAAGTCCCTGAGCCTGAGAGCAGAAAGATATACCTGCAATCTGTGAAGGCTTGATATCTGTTTTTGTAAAAAGCTCCTTTGTGGTTGTGCACATAGCGCCCCACCATTCTTCAGGGTCCTGCTCTGCACCACCGTTGCCGACCATATACAGATTATATGCACCATAAGCATTGGCGATGGGTCTTATAGTCTTGTCAATCTCAAAAAGACAAGTCTTCATGCCGGTTGTTCCGACATCGTATGCGATAACATAAATAGCCATTTTTAAACCCCCAAAACTGTGTTGAATACATTCTATCACAAAAATGCACAAAATTGTAAAAAATTTTTAAAAAAATGCAAAAATTTATTTTATTTTTATTAAGTTTATGTTATACTCTATATTGGGTATAAAGCAAAATGCATTATATTGCAAATTACATACATCGGAGGAATTAAAATGGCTAATAATTTTGCTATCACGAAGTATCTTGATGCCGATGCTGTCACAAGACAGCTCGATGCTCTCATCAAAAAACCCGTTTACAGCATCAAGCCCGACGCATTGAAAAAGTACGAGGAAGAGTACTTTGCAAAGAAGTGTGTAAAATCTAAAGAAATGATCGACGTTGCTAAGGGTCGTATCCCCGGCGGCGTTCAGCACAACCTTGCTTTCAACTATCCGTTCCCTCTCGTTTTCACTAAGGCTTCAGGTAACAAGCTTTACGATATCGACGGTAATGAATACTACGATTTCCTTCAGGCAGGCGGCCCGACAATCGTCGGCAGCAACCCTGAATCAGTCCGCAACAAGGTTATAGAACTCCTTAACGATTGCGGTCCTTCAACAGGTCTTTTCCACGAATATGAATACAAACTCGCAAACAAGATCGCTGAGTGCGTTCCTTCAGTTGAAATGTTCCGTATGCTCGGTTCAGGTACTGAAGCTTGTATGTGCGCTGTTCGTGTTGCTCGTCTTGCAACAGGCAAGAAGAACATCCTTAAGATGGGTGGCGCATACCACGGCTGGTCAGATCAGATGGCTTACGGTATGAGAGTTCCCGGAACAAAGAACCTTCAGTCTCCCGGTGTTCCGATGTTTGTATTCAAGCATACAGATGAATTCTTCCCGAACGATCTTGAAGATCTCGAGAAGAAGCTTAAGAAGAACCAGCTCACAGGTGGCACAGCTGCTGTTTTCCTTGAGCCGGTAGGTCCTGAAAGTGGTACTCGTCCTCTTAGCAAGGCATTTGTTAAGGGCGTTGAGAAGCTTTGCCACAAGTATGGTTCACTCCTCATTTTTGATGAGGTTGTTACAGGCTTCCGTATCGGCACATCAGGTGCTCAGGGTTACTTCGGTGTTGATCCCGACATCACAATCTTCGGTAAGATCATCGCAGGCGGATATCCCGGTGCAGGTGGTATCGGCGGACACAGAGATGTTATGGCTCACCTTGGTGCAGGTCTTGACGGTTCAGGCAAGAAGGTTAAGAAGGCTATGTGCGGTGGTACTATGGCTGCAACACCGATTTCTTGCGTTGCAGGTTACTATACACTTTGCGAAATCGAAGAGACAAACGCTTGCCAGAAGGCAGGTCTTATGGGTGACAGACTCATCAAGGGTCTCCAAAAGTCAATCGAGAAACACAACCTTCCCTTCGTAGCATTCAATCAGGGTTCAATTTGTCACCTCGACACAGTTGGTACAATGCACTATTCAATCGACTGGTCAAAGCCGTGGCAGATTCCCGATGTTCTTAAGCAGACAAGCATCCGTAAAAAGGAAATGGAGCATATGGGCGCTGCTTACATGGCAGAGGGTATGGTTACTCTTGCAGGCAGCCGTCTTTACACAAGCGCTGCTTACACTGAAGCTGATATTGACGATGCAATCGCACGTTTCGACAGAGTATTCGAAAACTGCGGCAGAATCGGCTGATCATAAATTAGGAGAAAAATTATGGCTTATAACATTCAAGAAGCAAAAGAGCTGGTTGTTGAAGCCGGCAAAAAGCTTTTGGAGACGGGGCTCACCGCTCGTACATGGGGCAACGTAAGCGCAAGAATTTCTGACACTCAGTTTGTTATCACTCCGAGCGGCAGAGCTTACGAAACTCTTACTCCCGATGATATCGTTGTTGTAAACATCGATGACTGCAGCTATGAAGGCGACATCAAGCCTTCAAGCGAAAAGGGAGTTCACGCAGATGCTTACAGACTTCGTCCCGAAGAGAATTTTGTTATTCACACTCATCAGATAAAGGCATCCGTTGTTGGTGCATCAGGTCTTAATATTGAAGCAATTCCCGAGAAGTATAAAGCTCTTTTTGGTGATTGTGTTCCCGTTGCAGACTACGGTATGCCATCAACATCAAAGCTTCGTAATGCTGTTGCACAGGCTTATGCGGACTATCCGAAGAGCAAGGCAATTCTTATGAAGCAGCATGGTGCTGTTGTTACAGGCAAGAGCTTCGAGGAAGCTTTTGAGGTTGTTTCTGAGCTTGAAAACCTCTGCGAAGAAAAAATTCAGCAGGCATATAAGGTATATGAAGGAACAGCTCACTACACACGCACAGCAATGTTTAACAGCTATATCAAGGCTGTTGGCAACGGCAAGATGCCCAAGGTTATTGCTGACTTCGGCGAAAGCGCAAGAATCGGTTCAAAGTTTGAGATTCACTTCAAAAACGGCAAAAGCTTCACCGTTGACATCAAAACAGGCACTTCAACTTCAGATGAGAAGCTCCCTGCAGCGGCTCTTGTTCACAGCGAGATTTATAAGAACTCTGAATTTGACTATATCAAGCATCTTACTGCAAGCGAGATCATCGCAGTCAGCATCGCTCAGAAGGAGATCACTCCCCGTCTTGACGACTTTGCTCAGATCGCAGGTACAAAGATCGGTAGCTTCAGATGGGACGGTTCAAGAGCATCAGGCAAGGTAGCAGCAAAGGCTCTTAAGGGCAACAATGCAGTTCTTATCGCAGGTGCAGGCGCTCTTTGCGCAGGAACAAAGCGCAGCGACCTTGACGCAGTTGAGCTTATTATGTCAAGAGAATGCCAGACAGTTATCGGCTCAGTTTTCTTCGGAGCAGGTGAAACACTCAGCCCCGTTGATGCTAACATTATGAGATTTATCTATCTTACAAAATATTCTAAGAAAGCTGAATAATTGAGCAAACTTAAATCCCTCACCTTGCGGTGAGGGATTTTTATTATTTTTCAGATTTTATAAGAATTGTAGTATCCTCTGTCGGTTTAATACCGATGATTCTACCCGACTCAACCGTTATGCTGAAATCCAGCTCTGAGCCGATAAAGCTCGGAAGCAGCATTTCAATATCCTTCTTTGAGCTTATAAATCCTCCGGAAAGATCACTCACCATATCAACAAGCATAGTCACATAAGCTGCTATGGTTTCATTTTCTTCTGAAAGTTCAAAAATGCAGTTGATCACTGCTTTTGTATCAATATCGAATGTAAAAACTTCAGCCTTGTCTTCTTTACTTTCCGTAATGACTATGGCTCCTCTTTCCATACATTCTTTTATGACCTCTTTAAAAGCCTTGCGGGTTTCATCATAGCTCGGAACATCCGTACCACTGGAGCCTGCATAGTACGGGATAAGCTCATTTTCAATAAATTCTTTCAGAGCTTTCTTGTCCAGCTTACCATCAATTGATTTATCGAGCGCTTCAAGAAGCTTAACAGCAAGTTTTTCTTTCTCGCCACCGTTTTTATTCGCTTCTCTTACAAACTCGTCAACGCTTGTTTTCTTAACTCCGTTGACATATACGATGCCTTCTTTAATTGAAACCTTGCTCTCTCCTACTCTGCTTTTATACGAACCTTCAAAAACAGAACCTTTGATGCCTTTTCCGAAATCAAGCGATGCACTGATTTCATTGTCGGCAATAAACTTATCCACAGTTACATTGACATCGATTGAAGAAGAGCTGAAAAGAGTCTTGTTAAAAGCTCTCTCAATTTTCACAAGAGGCTGATTAAGATAGTTACCGAGCACTGTGCCTCCGACTATTGCAACCACAAGCAACACAGCCAAAACCGAAATCAGAATTTTTTTCTTTTTCCCGGGTTTTGCCTTCGTTTCGGGTTCCTGATTATCATTGTTTTCAGGCTGTTCAGTTTCCTTTACTTCGGTAACCGGAAACTCTTTCTCTTCATTCATTTTTTCTATATCCTCGCCACACTCAGGGCAAGTTTTTTCTTCCGAGTCAAATGTCGCTCCACATTTTTCACAATGCATAGAGAAACCTCCTCTGAGGGAAACAATATAAATCCGAACTCGTTTTTACGGGTGGATTTGTACCGTTTTCCTAATCAATAAAGAATATATACAAGTGTAAACCTGATGCTCCCTTGACATATTTGACGCTGTCTATGTTATCGTAAACATCATAAAGTTTTTCTCTGTCAAACAGATCTTTTTCTGCTTTGGCTCTTTCCATAGCAGAGCCGAACTTCACAACAATATAACCTTCCTGTGGCTGACTTTTTGCGATTTTCTTAAACTTATCAAGGCTATACTTTTCGCAGAATAACGATTCCTGTATGTAATAATTATACTTGTCAGCCGTACAAGGCGGTGCAATTGTATCTGTTTTGAGATTTTTATGGGTATACGCAAGCTCTCTTGTTGTTATGGCAAAGAACTCATATGTATGATCAACGCTAAGCTCTTTAAGCTCCTTGGAGTCAAAGCTGGTATCGTCCCACGTAAGATCGAAATAGTAGTACTCACCGCCAAGCTTACAATAATTCCATACATGGCTGGTTTCAGCATTTGCATCGTCAGCGTTTTTATCAAACTCTGCTCCGCAAGTTATTCCGAGCTTTTGCATAACCGATGTGAACGCAAGGGTATAACCGCTGCATACAGTCTTACCCTCAACAAGGCAGCCATATGCTGAATATCCTATCAGGCTGTTGTTGTCTGATTTTGCAAGAGCGTGGTCATAGTCCGTTCTTGCAAGAATATTGTCGTAAACATAAAGCACAGCATCATAAAGATATTCCTTTGCAGCAGCTTCTTCCACAAGCTCACTGACAGCAGAATCATATTGGGTCTGCTTATTCTTTGCTTCTTCTGCTGAAAGTACATATTGAATGTCTATGCTCAGGGAATACTTCTTATTAGCTGATATCTCTCTTATTGTAAATGAGTTGGGATTTACCCAGAAATAATCCGGCTGCTCGTAAGCAACATTTCTGTAGTTATCATTAACCCAGGAAATAGCCTCATCAATATCGCTTTTGCTTTTGCTGCTTGCAACTTCAACCGAATCCAGATGCTCTTCAAAGCCTGCACAAAGCTTGACATAATATCCTCTTTCCTCTTCGTTGAGAGAATTATAGAAAGGATAGATCAGTTCGCAATTAGCTTCCAGCTTTTCTTTTATATTGATCTCGGTCTGCGATATTTTCTCGTCATTGTTTTTTAACATCACAAAAACAACACCTGCGCCAAAAGCCAGCAAAAGAATTATCGCAACTATTCCTCCGATCGTTTCTTTCTTCATAAAATACTCATTCCCTTTTCTCAATTATTCTTTTTATTTCTCAGCTCTTTAAAAAAATCTGTAAGAATTGCAGAGCATTCTTCCTGCATAAAGCCTGATACAACCTCAGGCTTATGGTTATACGGTAAATCAAACAGATTCACAACACTGCCGCAAGACCCTGCTTTATAATCCGAAGCTCCGAAAACAAGCTTCCTGATTCTGCTGTTGATTATCGCTCCGGTGCACATCGGGCATGGCTCAAGTGTCACAAACATATCGCATTGCCAGAGTCTCCATCCGCCAAGCCTTCTGCAAGCTTCATCGATTGCTTCAAGCTCTGCGTGAGCGAGGGCATTCTTCCCTTTTTCTCGTCTGTTACGGCCTCTGCCTACTATCTCGTCCCCGAGCACAACAACAGCCCCAACGGGCACTTCACCTTCCAGGGCAGCTTCACGAGCAAGCTTCAGCGCTTCTTTCATAAAGCTTTCGTTCATATCACTGAACCCCCTGGCCTAATGCTGCAAAAACAGCGATTGCAAGAAAACAGCAGGAAATCACCGTCAAAATAAGTGATGCCGTATATCTCTTCTTGGGGTTTACGCATTTTTCCGTATTTATTCTGCGTACCCAGTTTATAAAAACAACACCTACCACAATAAGACCTGCTGCAACAGCGATGACCCCTATAAATGCAGTAATCTGCATCAGATTTATAGAAGTGAATGCAGCGAAGAAAACTGCAATAACAATAGTCGGTGAAGCTCCGAAAGCAGCTCTTTTGAGAATCTGCTTTTTATTCATTGCTGTTGCGTCTTTCTTAAGCTTGACGGCACCGGACTTTTTGAAAAGAATAAATGCAAAAACTCCGAGGAAAATGCAAGTCGACATAATAATGTAATAAGGCAATCCCATAGAGTCAGGATTTTTCTCAAAATAAACGCTGAAGCAAACCGAAAGGAAGTTGTTGAGAAAATGTATAGTGATACTAGTCCATATGCTGTTTGTTTTTATGCAGAAATAGCCTAACGAAAGACCTGCAACAAAGGCAAACGGAATCTGAATCATATTTGCGTGAACTATTGCAAAGCAGAATGCTGATGCAAGAATAGCAAACCAATCGCCGTATTTTCTCAAAGGCTGCATAATAACGCCTCTGAATGCAAACTCTTCAAAAAGAGCAGGCATAACAGCCGTGTTTATAACAAAAAGCAGAATTGAAATAAAATCTGTCGGTACAGACATACCCTCTGAGCCTGAGAAAAATGTTACGCCGAAGCCGGAAAGAACAGCTGAAAAAACCGAACTTGCCGTATTTCCCAGAAGGCAGGCCGCAAAACCTGCTACCACACCGAGCAGATAAAGTTTTCCTGATTTAGGCTTATTGAAAACATTCATCTTTTCCCTGTCCTCAGACTTTGAAAGCACATAAATAAGCAAAGCAGGAAGAAGCATATAAAACGCCTGAAGGATTACTCCGACACCCATTGAAAAGGTTGTATCTTTTCTGTAAACCTCTGCAACAGGAAGCAACGAAATAACTGTCGAAACCACAATCTGCATAAAGAAAATGCCGAGCATCAGCCCTCCGGTAACAATACCACGCTTGCTCAATTCAGAAAATTCCTTTTCTACTATCGGATTGTGACCTCCGAACATATTATAAAGGCTCTGATAATAATTATAACCGTAGTACGGTTGAGCATTATATCCCTGTCCGTAATATCCCTGATTATAGTAGCCTTGGTTATAATACCCCTGTCCGTAGTAATTGCCACCATAGTTGTAATAGCCTTGGGTATTATACTGCTGATTATATTGATTATTATACTGATAACCGTAGCCGGTGTTGTAATTAGTATTTTCTCCACCACTTGCTGAGCGCATATCGTTATTATAAATAGGGTTATTATCCATAGTATCGCCTCGCTTTTTTGACAAAAAACCTTCAGATAATATATTATATCCCAAATACAAGTCATAATCAAGACGGATAATTGTTAACTTTTTAAGAACTGTAAAATACTCTTGTTTTTTGTCCAATAATAATGTATACTAATTAGGTATATAAATCAAAAGGAGATGACCATATGGATCCGATCAAGGTTGACTTTACCAAAAAAAGATTTGAAAAAGGTCCTGACAAAAAAACAGGTGTTGTGATACCACCTGAGAAAAAAGGACTCAAGATCGGCATAAACATTGGACTTACCGCTATTTTCGGCGCTATCCTCTATTACTTTATGCTTCCCGTTTTTAATTTCAAATCAATCTTAATGTACGCATTTTTAGGCATTTTATGTATTTTCTATTGCATCGTAAACTATCTTACGAGTGGTGCTCTCAAAACACCTGATTATGCACCTTATGCAAGAAAATCTTCAAGAATACCTAAAATCATAATCGGTGTTCTTCTTGTTGTTGTTGCTTTAGGCTTTGTTTTCTCTTCAGTAGTTTTCAGAGCAAAGAGCTACGCACAGATTATCGATGTTCAGCAGAAGGACGGAAATGTTTTTGCTGCTGAAGTTGATGAGGTTGACTGGGCTCATGTTCCCGTAATCGACGAAGATACAACTGCTGACCTTGCAGGCCGTGCAATGTCAAAGCTCGACCAGCTTGGCTATGTTTCACAGTTTGATGTTCAGCCTAACTACTTCCAGATCAACTATCAGGACGAGCCTGTCCGTGTTGTTCCCCTGAAGTATGCTAACATCATCAAATGGTTCACAAACGCAAAGAACGGTCTTCCTGCTTACATTATCGTTAATGCTAAGACTCAGGAAACAGAACTCGTTGAGGTTAAGGGTGGTATGAAGTACTCAACAGCCGATCACTTCAACCACAATGTTGTCCGCCATGTCCGTTTCAAATATCCTACTTACCTTCTCGATGATCCTGCATTCGAAATTGACGAAAAAGGCCATCCCTATTGGGTTTTCGCAAAGCTTGACATGACAATCGGTCTTTTCGGCGGTAAAGATGTAACAGGTGCAATCATCTGCGATGCAGTTACAGGTGACTGCGTAGAGTACGGCATTGACGAGCTTAAGACCAACGCTGAGCTTCAGTGGATCGACCGTGTTTACTCTGCTGAGCTTCTGAACGAGCAGTACAACTTCTTTGGCAGATATCAGGGAGGCTTCTGGAACTCCATTCTCGGCCAGAAGAACACATATTCAACAACAGAGGATCACGCTTACCTTGCTATGAACGATGACGTTTATATGTACACAGGCGTAACATCTCTTACAGGTGACGAATCCATTACAGGTTTTGTTCTTATTAACCAACGAACAAAAGATGCGAGATATTACCGTATGGAAGGTGCCAAGGAAGCTACAGCTCAAGGAAAGGCACAAGGTCTCGTTCAGGAAAAAGAATACACAGCTTCATTCCCATTGTTGCTGAATGTTGATGGTGTTCCGACTTACTTTATGTCCCTTAAGGATAAGGAAAGCCGTGTTCAGGGATATGCAATGGTTAATGTCAAGGATTACACCAAGCTTTGCACCTGGGGTACCAGCATTGAAGAATGTCTCAACAATTATGTCGCTGTCCTTGCAGCAGCAAACATCAAGGTTGATGTTGACACAGAAGGTCTTGAAGGCGACTCAGCAGGAAATGCCTCTGCAGAGAAGCTGACTGCAACAGGTAAAGTAACAGATATCCGTACAGCTGTTGTTAACGGAAACAGTGTTTACTACATCAAGCTCGACACTGCAGATTGCTACTATTCAATCAAGGCTACAGATGCAGAAAGCGTTGTTCTTGTTAATACAGGCGATGAGATTACAGTAACTATCACAACAGATAAGGGCAACATCATCCCCGCTTCAGCGCTCGAGGTTAAATAAAATGACCAACTCTAAAAAAGTAGTTGAAATTTTCTGGACAGGTGGATACGACTCTACTTTCAGAGTCGTCCAGCTTTCCCGGATGAATGTTATCATCAGACCTTACTATCTTTCTGATAACCGCATTGCTGAAAACTATGAGATTTCCGCAATAGAAAAGGCAACAAAGCTCATAAGGGAGCATCCCGACACAAAGGCTGAGCTTCTCGATCTTGTTTTTATTCCTGTCTCAGACAGACCTGAAAGCGACGAAGAAATTAAGGCTGCGTATGACAGGATTTTCAGCAAAAACTGGCTCGGTAGTCAGTATGTCTGGCTTGCAGAGTTTGCTAAACAGCACAAAGGAATCGAGCTTTCCATAGAGAAAGGCACTAACCCCGTTAAGCTGATTGAGAAAAACGGTGGTTTCAAAAAAGCTACTGTTGATGGTGTCGGTGAGACTTTCATCGTAGATGAAAAAACGCACTCCGATTACTATTCAATCTTTGGAAATTTCAGCATTCCTCTTCTTGAAATTTCCAAGCTTGATATGAAAGCCTTTTTCCTTGAAAACGGATATGCAGATGTTATGAAAGCGACATGGTTCTGCCACAGTCCAATAAACGGCAAGCCCTGCGGAAAGTGCAATCCGTGCAAAGGTGTTGTTGAAGAGGGTCTCTCCGAAAGGCTGGATGAGGAAGCGCTTGAAAGATATCGCAAGGCGAAAAAGAAAGATAAGATTAAAGCGACTCCTGTTTTTAAACTTGCAAAAAAAATCCTCAGAAGATAAAAAATTAAGCTGTATCAGATTTTCAGGTCTGATACAGCTTTTCTTTTATTTACTTTGTTTCTTTTAACTTTACTTTTGGCAAATCCAATCTGAATATCGTCGCCAACATTCTTATAATAAAAGTAACTGCAACGGCAATAACGATCGATTTTGTTCTGCCGAAATTTATAAGGTAGAGATTATAATAAACTATTCCACCTGCAATTGATGCAAGAGCATAAATTCTTTTTTTAAGCACAAACGGTATTTCTCTGAGCATAACATCTCTGAGGATACCTCCCCCTATTCCCGTTATAACACCGAGACACACAGCGAGGATACCATTGAGCTTAAATCCCGAATCAATCGCCACCTGCACGCCTGTCACCGTGAAAACACCAAGACCGACAGCATCAAAAACATTATTTATGCTATCCACAGTTTTCTGGCTTTTCTGATAAAGATCACGGAAAATATATGCAATAACGAAAACAAACGTTGCAACAATAACTGCAGCCATTACATATCGATAGTCCGAAAACATTCTTGGTGGAAGCGTACCGATGAGAATATCCCTTATGCATCCACCTCCCAGTGCTGTTACCGAGCTTAAAACAAGAACACCGAATATATCTACCCTCTTGTTTATTGCCACCATCGCACCTGAAGTTGCAAAGGCAATAGTTCCTATTATTTCAACTATAAAATAAATTATTTCTTCAATTTCCATATCGTTAGTTTAAACCACTCATTCTTCAGGAACAACGCTTACAGCCTTTCCTCCACCGACAACATAGATAAGAATTTCGAGCGCATCGGATGAGTTTATCAAGCCGTCACCCGTGATATCAGCGCTGAGTCTTCGTGCAGGACCAAGCCTGTTTGTTCCGACAGCATACTGGAGCACCAACAACGCATCTGTTGAATTGACTTTTGAATTCATATCCGTGTCACGTTTGACAGAAATAACGAACTCATCAAGCACCTTATCGTTACCCATTATCTGTATTTCTGTTCCCGTTTTGATATATCCTCCGACCGTGCCTGAGAACTTAACGGTTGCGCCATCCTTTAATTCAAGATACTTTTCCGTAAATTCATCAGGGGTCATCATTTCATCGACACCATAGACTATTGTCTTCTCAGAATTAAGCCCTAAGCCTTTAACCTCTTTAAACTCGTATGACGGATTGAGAACGGGATCTTCAGGCTTTTCAGGCTCATCGGTTCCTTCACCGTTCTGATATCCGCTCATACCGAGATCCTTTATGATCTGCGGATAGTTATAATAGCAGAAGTTCAGGTCAACATATCCCTTGATTCCGGGAACAGAGCCCCTTTCGCTGTACTGCCACATTCCATAAGGACCTTCATATGTACATTTATCTGCATACTGGGCAATCCAGAAATGATAATCTGCAAGCTGATGAGCATAAAGCTGATCACGGGCAAAGAATTTGTTGCAATAAATACCCGTGTAGTAGCCACCCTCTTCAATCTTTTCGCAGAAGGCTCTTGTCAGATTAGTTGCTGCCTGAGTAGACAAAGCAAGCTGATCATCCGTTTCTATATCAAAATAGACAGGCATTTCAAGTACACAATCGTTTTCTCTGAGTGTTTTGAGAACGAATTCAGCCTCTTCTACAGCCTGATCAACGGTCAGGGCTGCACTGAAGAAATAACAGCCGACAGGAAGTCCCTGCTCTTTTGCTTTCTTGTAATTTTCTTTAAAATTCACATCAATACCGATTTTTTTCGTACCTGTTGATCTGTAACCTATTCTGAGTATTACTGCATCAACACTGTCGCCGATCTGATCCCACGATCTGATTTCGTTATGATAAGACAAGTCGATAACATTCCACTTGATTCCTTCATAATCCTCTTCAGGCTGTTCAATTGCCTTAACGACGAATTTCTTTTCAAGAAGAACAAGATTGGTATTGTACTGATCGCTTGCCGTAATTTTATAAATATACTCACCTGCTGTAAGCTTTGAGAATGTCATATATCTGTCAAGGTTGCTGACAGAATATTCATTCTTTCCCGGGTTTACGGTTTTTGTAAACTGAAGAGCACCGTTAGTGCTTCTTACAGAACAGTTAACAGACGTTATGGTATAATCAGAAGTGATGAGACCCCGGACAGAGAAAGTCTGCCCCTGATTAAGCTGCTCAGGGAAATTTGCATCAGTAAGTTTGAATGTGTTGAACTGTTCTTTCGAAAGCACTTTAAACTCTTTCTCAAGAAGTACAACATCCTTATCCTTTGTGTCTGAAGCAACTATTTTATAGACATAATCGCCCGCTGTTAATTTTGAAAAGGTCATCAGATAATCGACCGTATGTATATCATAAGTCTTTGTTCCGGGTTTTCCCGTATACTCAAAAGATGCAACTCCTTCGGGATTATAAACCCCGATAGTAACTGCCATAATATTGTTTTCAGAGGTTACGATTCCGTATACCGAAAATGTCTTTCCCTCTATCATTTCCGTCGGATAAACCTCATCAGTCAGTTTCAGATCTGTCTCCGCCCACGCCGGTATGCTCATACACAGCGCGACGATGATGAAGGATATCACTGCACATACGATTTTCTTCATCTTCATTTTTATTTTCCTCCATTTTATTATTTTGAGATATTATAACATAATTTTACCTGTATGTATACTTGAAAAGCAAATATTTTATTGGTATAATTTAGAAAATCAGGAGGTAATTATGGGTATTTTTGACAGAAGTGAAGTTTTGCTTGGCAAGGAAGCTCTTGAAAAATTAAAAATTTCTACTGTTGCTGTTTTCGGCATCGGAGGAGTAGGTTCATACACCGTTGAAGCTCTTGTGCGTGGCGGTATCGGTAACCTTTACCTCTTTGATGGGGACACAGTCTCGCAGACAAACATCAACCGTCAGCTCGTCGCTACAACGAAAACAATCGGTATGCCAAAAACAGATGTTGCTGCTGCTCATTGCAAAGAAGTCAACCCCGATGTCAATGTGACTGCGCAGAAGATGTTTTTCGGTGCCGAAAATGCTGACAGTATAGATTTCAGCAAATTCGATTATGTTGTTGATGCGATCGACACAGTATCATCCAAAATTCTTCTTATTGAAAAAGCAAAGGCTGCAGATATCCCCGTTATAAGCTGTATGGGTGCAGGAAACAAGCTTGACCCGACACGCTTTGAGGTTACGGATATCAGCAAAACGAGCGTATGCCCCCTTGCGAAAGTTATGCGATACGAACTGAAAAAGAGAAATATAAAAAAGGTAAAGGTCCTCTACTCTAAAGAAGAGCCCATCAGGCACGGACTGACTGAAAACGGCAAACCTCTTCCGGGCAGCGTTTCGTTTGTGCCATCCGTTGCAGGCCTGATTATTGCAGGCGAGGTTATCAAAGATCTTATATAACAAAAACACCGATTCATCTGAATCGGTGTTTTATTAATTATTACGAGAGAAAATTTATATGCCGTAGCCATTTCTCATCAGTCTTTATCTATCTGCTTTTCTTCGTCATGTCTTGAGCCGGGACCGGGGCCGTAACCGTATCCACCGTAGCCGTAACCACCGTAGCCATAACCATTACCGTAGCCGTAACCACCGTAACCGTATCCATAGCCGTTACCATAGCCATAACCGCTGCCGTAGCCGTAACCACTGCCATAGCCATAGCCGCTGCCATAGCCGTAGCCACTGTGCTTTCTTCTGCGTCTTCCATAGTATCCGCCGTAACGCAGATAACCCTTACGCTTGTAGTATCTGCTGTTTTCTTCGTTGCCACTCATCGTGAAGATAGCACCGACGACTTCGATATCTGCACTTCGGATTTCTTCAAGAGTACGGTTGATATCTGCAACCTTTGCATAATCGCGTCTGATGCTATAGATAATACCGTCAGCAAGAGGAGCAATAACGATACTGTCCGTAACAACATTTGACGGAGGTGAGTCGATGATAATATAGTCAAACTCTCTGCGAGCCTGCTCAATAACATTTCTTACCTTTTCAGTATCAAGAACTTCCGTTGACTTAAGAGAAATACCACCTGTCGGCAAAACAAAGATACCGAGAGACTTGATAAACTTGATTGAATCAACATAAGTTGATGTACCCTTGATGATAGGAATAAGACCGTAGTTTGTGTCACTCTTGACACCGACAGCGTGAAGCACGGCAGGTTTTCTCAAGTCACTGTCGATAAGAAGGACAGACTTACCTTTCTGTGCAAGTGAACAAGCGATGTTAACTGCAACGGTTGTTTTACCTTCGTCTTCGTATGTACTCGTAACAACGAAAGCTTTATAGCCCTTTTCGCTCTTGACATTTTCAAGCTTTGTTCTGATCGACTTGAAGCTCTCAACAAAGGCAAAGCTGACCTTTGAAGAGTCTGTGATAAGCAATGAACCCTGAGGAGTTTTGGTCTTTCTGCCAAAAAGTCCAACCTGCTTTTCGAGCAAAGGCACCGAACCAAGAACCTTGACATTGATCTCACGGCGAAGATTTTCAAGGCTTGTTACTGTGTTGGTTGTCAAAGTGATAATAAGAATAACAAATGCAACGATCGCAGCACCGATGAGGAAACCATAGAGTGCATTCATCATAGAGCCGTCATTATTGGTTACTGCAGGTGCTGAGGGATTTTTAATAATCTTGATTGAAATCGTACTGTCAAAGTCACTGACATATTCAGGGAACTCTTCAAGAACAACCTCAAGCGCTCTTTCGCAATATGCCTTATCCGTACTTGTTACGCTGACTTCAAAGAAACCGTTGATTTCTTCCTCAACTGTTGCGATATTAAGGCTGTTTTCAATTTCAGCCTTCGTATACTTGCTCTTGGGATGCTTTTCTTTGAGCTTGGTCTGAATTTTACTTACCATTTCATCGCTCTTAAGAAGGAACTGGTATCTGTTTGCATCCTTTTCACCGTAGAAGGTTGTTTCTTCTTCGTATTCAACAGGAGCATCTTTACGACCTGAATAGTCTTTAACGATAACCATATTCGTTTCCATAAAGCCGAGTGTCATCTTTGAAGAATAGACCTCAACATAGGTTGCCTTTGCAATCGCAAGACCGCCGACTGCAAAAATTGCACCCACGAGAAGAAGCGCCCATATCTTATTAAGAAGATTTTTAACAAAACGACCCATATCAAAACCGGGAGCTTCGTCGTTGTAATAAATATTTTTATTTGTATCAAGTTCCTGCATTTTTACCATCCTTTCCGCTGCAGAGCATCAATCTGCAACGAGGTATACACCTTAATCCTCAAGTGGTCAAATATCATTATAAATTATCACTGCGTTTGTGTCAACCGTCAAAAGCTTCCTCGCTTGCGTATCTCGCTTCTCTCTGCCATCGGCATGGGAGAATCCGTCAGCACAGCTTTTGCCGAATCATGCACCATAATCTCCATATTATGATGGCTGATATCGGGTGGAAAATAACGCATCATCTCCGAAAGATTCGGTGCTCTGTGGCTGAGTGCGTGTGCATCCGTACCGATGAAAGAAGCAAGGCCATTGTAAGCCATCGAATAAGCAAGTTCAAACTCCTGCAAACCGTCAAGGCTTGCAAGACTCGTTGCATTTATCTGGAAAATTACGCCGTTTCTTGCAAGTGAATTAACTGCGTCGTAGTCAAACTGGAAAAATTCATATCTTTCAGGGTGTGCAATTATCGGCACAAGCCCTGCATCAATTATTTCATTGAGATAATCGTAAATTTTTCTGATTTTAACATTTCTGAAATTGAATTCAATAAGAATATATCGGCTGCCGTTTATCGTCAATCTTTTTAAATCGTTGGCAAAAAATATATCGTCATCAACAAAGACTTCAGCACCGGGATAGAGCTTGACATCAATTCCACGCTCTTCAATGCTTCTTCTCAGGAGCTTCAACCTTTCATCTCTCAGGTTTATGAAGCTGTTAATGTTATCGACGGTATTAGTATGCGGAGTTGCAACAATATGCTTTATACCATTCGCCTCTGCCATATGGCACATTCTGATTGCCGTTTCAAGGTCACGGGCACCGTCGTCAATTTCAGGGAGAATATGACAATGTATATCAATCATAATTTCAACTCCTTAAAGACAGATTTCTTCTGCAGCAGCAACTGCGAAGCCCTGAGCTGCAGGAACAACACGCAAGCCGTCTGCATAAAATCCTATTCCCATAGTGTCGCCCTGTGAATAATCAATCACTCCGTCGCGACGGGTGCAGGATTTGAGATGCCTGAGTGTTTTCTTACTGCACTCTTCAAGCTCATCGTTATCCGTCAGATTTGCAAGGTAAGCGAAGCAATATGCAAGCATCGCACCTGCCGAGCTATCCTCAAGCGACGAGGTGAAAATCATTCTTTCAAAAGCACCGTCCTCGCGCTGATATTTTTTCATAACATTTGAAAACTCAACACAATATTTCAAAAGCTTGGCTTTTTCAATAAAGTAGCTTTTACTTTCCATAAGAGTTTTAAGGCTGTCTGTTATTCCGATTGCCCACCAGGCACAGCCCCTTGCCCATCCGTAAATTCCGAGAGGAACCTTCGTTTCAACATTGAAGCAATGGCCGGGAACTTTGGTTTCTTCTTCAAATCCGTTCTTACGGTATTCTTCAATCTGATCAAGAGCGATATCAACAAAGCGTGATTCGTTATACACAACTGCGTATTTCATAAGAAACGGACAAACCATACCGACGGTATCAACGAAACGGACATTCTTAGCATTTTCGTTATAAGGTATCGTTCCGTATTGTTCGTAAAGCTTTTCAAGATACGATGCGATATAATCCATAGCAGGTTTTATCATATCGTTATCTATGTAGTCACAGCAAAGCATTTCGTATGCAAGCATTGCACTGTCTATTCTTTCAGGCTCAACCTTCCAATCACCGCTTTCGGTCTCTATATACTTATTGAGCAGGCAGAAAACACCTTCGTCTCTGTCACCCATAACCGACGCAGCCTTAAGCACGGCAGCATCCTGCCAATATGCCGTTGATTCAACTTTCCCTATGTTTTTTATCACAGAAATAAGCTTCAGCCTTTTATTCTCGTTAAGAGGAAGCTTCGGTGTTCCTTTATTCAACCACTTGTCGATTACTTTTTTTGTCGCCGAAGTCCATTCGCTATCTTCTGTTATTGAGCCGATTTTGATTCTGCCGAGCCAATTAAGAGCCGGGTCAAGAAAATCAAAGCACAAAACAAGTATTACAATCAAAAGCAAAATTATTATTGCTATCAGCATAGTTTTTTCCTCTCAGATTAAAATAGAATAAAGCTTTTCAATTTCCTCTTCGTTTCCCGTTTTTTCATTCATCAAGTTCTGAGTAAGCTCTTTTCTGAGATTTTCGTCTTTGAAAAGAGTTTCAATTTTTTCTGCAATATCTCTTTCATCCATTTTGCAGACAAGACCGTTAACTCCGTTTTCAATCTGATCTGCAACGGTAGTGAAATCAGTTGTAACAATCGGTCGGCAGAGGCACTTTGCTTCATCTATCGCAATAGATTTACCCTCATATCTTGAAGTCTGGGCATAGATATCGCACTGGCCGATATACGGATACGGATTTGACCTTTCGCCAAGAAGAATAAACTCGTCATTCACTCCGAGAGAAGAAATCAAAGCTTCAATTTCCTCTTTAAGCGGACCCGTACCGATATGATACCATTTAAAATGATAACCTTTATCTTTGAGAATTGCACTTGCCTTCACTGCAAGGTCAATCCCTTTCGGTGGAGAAAATCTGCCCACGGTAAGAATAACTTTTTCATCCTTATTCTTATCAAAAGCCATTTCCGAAAGGGCGTATTGCCTTAAAAGCCTTTCGCTTGTAATATTTTCAATAACAACTATTTTATCTTTTTCGTCAGGAAACTCTTCTGCAATGGAATCAGCACAAACCTGCGAAACCGTAACTATCACATCGCACTTTTTAAAAGCTTCCTCGTTGGCCTTTTTGTTGATACCCAGCTTTTGGATATCGCTGTGTACATAGCAGATTCTCTTTTGCGTATTTTCATACTCTGCCGCATAAAAGCTTGCGTTGCCTTCAAGATATCCTATTACGCAATGGTAGCTTTCGGTCAGCTGAGGCAACTGTTTTTTGAGCAGCTCCCACATTTTCCTGACTTTTGCGTCTGCATCTTTTTCTTTGTATGCGCTGATATACTTAATTCTGTCAACAGCAGAAGAAAGCTTTCCCTTTTTTAAAAAATACATTATCGCTGACTTTGCGTCACCGTCAAACATTTCATAGTCTTTTGTTTCTTTTATAACATTGACCCGGTCCGGAATTTTGTCAAAAAAGAGCCCGTCCCGTCTGAAGCTGAGCAGATCGACATCATATTTTTCGTAATCAAAAAGCGACAACAGCGTAATCAGACTTTTCTCGGCACCACCACTACGGAGTGACGGTATCACAAACAGAATTTTCTTTTTCACGCTGCCACCTCTTTTCATTAAAGATTTATCAGTTTATCTCCCATCTGCATTGCATTGCGCAGATAAAGAGGGATTTTTCTCATAAGTATCTCTTTTATTTCAGACTCATTCTCAATAAGTGAATTAAAAGTATCAATAAGAGGCTGAGCTTCCGTCAGCTTTCGTGAATTGAGCACAAACTTTTCCTCACCGAAAAGGTCTTTTGCAAGTCCTCTTGACTTGACACTGTAACCGAGAACAGCCGTCGGCACTCCGCTTGAATATGCAGCAATCGTTGCGTGCGTCCGTGCACCTATAAAGAAACGGGTGTTTGCAATATAACCCTTATACTGCTTTGCGTTCAGATCAGGTGGAAGGATAGCCACTCGTCCCGTCTCCCTGAACTGCTCATAAAACCTCGTCATATACTCATAATCATTGTTTCCGTCTTCAACAACATGAGGAATAAGAAGAATCTTAAGCGTTGTGTTTTCAAGAACATATTTTATGAAATCAGCCGTAATCTTCGTGATTTCAGGATTATAACTCTCAACAAGAGGACTGACATTAAACCCGAGTGTATTTTCTTTTGTGAAACCATCAATCGGCACCACATCGTCCCTTTCCATACAAAAGGCAGGATCAGGATTAAGGAAGATTTTTTCATTCACATTTTTGTTTTTAAGAAGCTCATATGTCAGCGATTCTCTTGTGAAAATCGCATCAAAATCTCCAAGACTCTGCAATTTATTATCGTCCAGATCTTCTTCACCGATCGAAGCTCCCCATAGCACAACCTTTTTGCCGCTTTTCTTAAGCTCTCTTGTAAGCACCTGAATGCCGTGATTATCGCCGTAGCAATAAGTATCTCCTCCGATAGAGATGCATATATCACAATCCTGAGCCTGAGCTTTCATTTCAGAATACATCTTTTTCAAAGCATACTCCTCGGAATGCATCAGCTTGACATAAAAAGCCGAAACTAACTTTTCAAAAGATGACAATGATCTTGTTGCAAAAGTTCTCTTTTCAACCTCAAGTATACTGCTGTCCGTTTCAGGTGCAAAAGAAGAAAGGACAAACTCAGCCTTATCGTCAGCATTGCTTATGATATTTACAGTTCCTCTTACAATAGCTTCGCATCCGTGATTCAGGCTGCCGACATGGTTAAACAAAAAGTATTTCATAAAAATCTCCTTAGGGTTTGAAAAGTTTTCTGCCCGGGAAGAAGTAATCTGACTCATACATCGAAATTGTAAACGAGTCCATTCGAGAATAGAAAAAGTAAATTATAAACGTTATCAGAACATATATTGACCGGTCTTTCGGTTTTACTGCGTAATTGACTACCCACACCGTAAATATCATAAAATAAATAGCGAGGTAAATTGCCAATCGTGCAAAAATCCAGTTGTACATCGCAAGCATATATATAGCAACATCGACAAAGGCAATGTTAACGAGGATGTCACCCACAGGACCCAGCATTTTCATACGGTCTTTATTTATAGCCGCAATAACTATCGGATACGCAATAAACAGAACTCGCAACAAGCTGCTTCCGCCCTCTGTACCACTTGTAAACCAGCCGTTTTCAGAATAGGTCGAATAGCTTGTCTGTTCAAGAGCTGAGAGGAAAGACGGAAGAATCATATCAAATATAAGAACACCGACTATACTTGCCAGAATTATCATATACGAGCTCAGCTTCCATGCACGCCGTCTGAAAACAAAATACAGCGGCAGCATTACGATGGCACTGTTATGCATACAATAAGCCAGCAGGACAAAGACTGCATATTTGAAAAAGTCCGTTTTTCTCGCAGAGAAAAGATATTTTGTGCCAAGCAGAACAATGGATGCTGCCATATACTGTCTCATACCGTTCATAGCACCACCGAGGTAACTGAAGGCAACAAACATATAAATTCCCATTTCGAAACGCGGACAATATTTATACAGAATAATAAGCGGAACAGGAATTGAGAAAACGGCAGCAAAGGCGATCAACCACTGCGGATCATCCGTCATATTTCTGATGATATTCTGGAAGAAACCGAACATACCCGTAAAGAAATACTCGATCTTAACAGGGTTGTAATCCGGCATAAGATTAAACGAATGCATATAGAAATAAGTATCACCGATTGTTTTTCTCAACGCAACAAACACTGTGTAGAAAACTATCGGCAGGATAACTGCAATCGGATTAGGCAACGGCTGACCGAGACCGCCCGGTCTACGAAGAGGTACTCTTCGGCAGGCAGCCGCTATCATATACAATATAATCGTCGCAACCCATACGATTATTTCATAAAAGTCAAAATTAAAAATACTCATATATGCCTCAGTTTATGTATTGATTGTAAATCTCCTTAAGCTCAATAAGAACGCTTTCTTTTGAAAACGGTTTTATCAGCTCAACAGCATTTTCTGAAAGTCTGCGGCGAAGCTCTTCATCCTCTATAATCCCACAGATTCTCTTTGCCATTGCTTCGTGATCGTTGACAGGCACAACATAGCCGTTTTCACCTTCAACAGCAAGCACTCTGTGGCCTCTGTTGTCTGAAAGCACCACGGGCACTCCGCAGGCAAGAGCCTCCATAACATTTACGGGCAGACCCTCACGGTAGCTTGAACCGACTGCAATATCACTCGCATGAAGAAGATCATTGATATCTTCACGGTGGCCGAGAAAGCTGACCTTATCCTCAATCTGAAGCTCTTTTGCAAGTCGGGGATATTCACCGTTGAAGTTATCTGCTCCGACAATAAGAAGCCTGACATTGCCGTGAGTTTTTGAAACCTCTTTCAATGCTCTTATCAGCATCGCCTGATTTTTATTAAGATTCATTTCTGCTACATATATCAGCAGAATCTCATCTTGTGAAAAGCCGAGCTTTTCTCTTAAGATTTTCTTTTCATCCTGCGAAACGGGATAATATCTGTCGCTGTTATAGCCGACACCGTTTACTTTCGTTATATTTTTTGCTTTAAGATGCTTTCTTGCACAGTTGTAGTCCTCATCGTTGATGGTGATAAGGCAGTCTGTAGCCATAGACATAACATACTCGATAGGGAAAAAGACCATCCAGTTAGCCTTTGGCGCACCCTTATAAAAATGGAAGCCGTGAGCAGTATACAAGACCTTGGCACCTCTTTTACGCTCAGAAAAAGAAGCTAATCTCGCAAGTATACCACCCATCGGAGTATGACAATGAACAATATCGTAGTGATTGTCCTTTATTATTTTTTTCAGCATTTTGTATGCTTTGATATTTTCTTTATCTGCCGGAGAACGCTTTATGGGAATTTCATATCTGTTGTCGCAAAAAGGAAGCTCAACATCACCGTGGCTTGCAACATCTACCTGCCAGCCAAGGTCATGAAACATTTTAAGATATGGTAAATGGAAATAATAAAAATGCTCTGTAACTGTTGCAACGTACAGTATTTTTTTCATTTCGTCACTTCCTCTTCTTTTGTCCCACGGAATTTTTCCATCGTATTTGCTTCATCACTGTTGATTCCGTCCTGCTTAAGTACATTGAGAATGGTTTTGATAAATATGTTCAGATCCATTTTGAAGCTAAGATTATCAACATACTCAACATCGTGACTGAATTTTTCTTCCCAGGTGATCGTGTTTCTGCCGTTAACCTGCGCCCATCCGGAAATTCCTGGTCTGACTTCGTGGCGCCTCATCTGCTCCGGTGTGTAAAGCTCAAGATATTCCGTAAGCAAAGGACGAGGACCGATAAAGCTCATATCGCCCTTGAGAATGTTTATAAACTGCGGCAGCTCATCAACGCTCGTCTTCCGAAGGAAATTTCCGATTTTGGACATTCTTTCGAAATCAGAAAGCTCTCTTCCGTTTTCATCGTGAGTTCTGACAGACATTGTCCTGAACTTATAAACAGTAAAAACCTTTCCGCCAAGCCCCGGTCTTTCCTGCCTGAACAGAACAGGACCGTCACGGTTTAACTTGATAAGTATTGAAACAATCAGCATCAGCGGTGAAAGCACGAGAAGCGCAAAAAACGCAACCGTAAAATCCAGTCCCCTCTTGATGTATTTATACATCCTAATCCCTCTCGATCAATTATTGAACACTGCTGTATTCATTCTGCTCAACATAATTCGGAACAATCTTCTTAAGCAAACCTCTTATTTCTGTTTCTTTTGCCACTCTGAGCTCTTCAAGTCTCTTTTCAAAAAGTGTATCGTCCATTTCAAGCGGTTTGGTTACAAAAATCTTGTTATTCGCAGTCATCCTGCGCTCGTTTGATTCCTCTTCAAGAACAAGCTCCTCATAGAGCTTCTCGCCCGGACGAAGACCCGAAAATTCAATGCCTATTTCTGAATAAGGCTTATATCCTGAAAGCCTGATAAGGTTTTCAGCAAGAGAAAGAATCTTGACCGGCTCGCCCATATCAAGAACGAAAACCTCACCGCCCTTGGCAAGACCACCTGCCTGCGCAACGAGCTGAGACGCTTCAGGGATAGTCATGAAATATCTTGTGATATCAGGATGAGTAACCGTAACCGGTCCTCCGTCCTTGATCTGCTCTGTAAATATCGGAATAACGCTTCCGCTTGAGCCAAGAACATTACCGAAACGGACAGCCGCAAACAGAGTGCTTCCACCACACTTACGCTGGAAATACTGAACAACCATCTCAGTAACTCTCTTTGTTGCACCCATAACATTTGCAGGGTTAACAGCCTTATCCGTTGAAATGCTCACAAAGCGCTTAACCTTAAAATCAATTGCCGTTTTCGCAACATTGTATGTACCGAAGATATTATTTTTAACAGCTTCCTTCGGGCTGTCCTCCATAAGAGGAACATGCTTATGAGCTGCTGCGTGAAAAACAACAGTCGGCTTAAACTCTTCAAAAACCTCACGAAGTCTTATCTCATCACGGATTGATCCGATTCTGATATGAATTTCCGGTTTGCCCTTGTTGTATAAATCAAGCTGATTCTTAAGCATATAAGCGTTGTTTTCATAAATATCAAAAACAACTATTCTTTCAGGCTTATATTTTGAAATCTGACGGCAAAGCTCACTTCCTATTGAGCCACCGCCTCCCGTTACGAGAACTGTCTGATCTGTAATATAATTGCATACCTGAGGATCAAGCTTGACCTCAGGACGAGCAAGAAGGTCAGCGATATTAACATCACGGATTTTATTTTCGCTTATACCCTCAGACATTTCAAGAATGCTGGGTGAAGTTTTGAGCTTACAGCCTGTTTCAACAGCGATTCGCATAATCTCAGTCTGTCTTTCTGTTCCGACGGACGGAATACAGATGATGATTGTATCGATTTTATACTTTTCAGCAAGCTCGGGGATTTCATCGCAGGTGCCTTTAACCGGAACACCACGGAGTCGTTTTCCCACTTTTGAAGGATTATCGTCAACAGCAACTACCGGCTTACCTTTCGAATATCCGTTTGCCGTAAGTTCGCTGATAATAATCATACCCATATCGCCGGCACCGACGATCATAACTCTGTCAACTTTTTTCTGCCTCTGTATTTTCCGAAGCCTCATATGACGCCTGAGAAGTCGGTATGCAAATCTCATTCCACCAATTAAAGCTACTGCCATAATCGTGCCTAAGACATAAACATACATACTCAGACAACCGTTTTTCACTTCTGATATTGAAAATCCGAAATTAGACATCGCAATATCAATA
>JAZORX010000279.1:0-10222 GCA_045656845.1 Acutalibacteraceae bacterium
TCCGTTAACAGTAGCTTGTTCACTCTTAAGAAGAGGATCTGCAACAACGTATCCGTCAAGCTCATCGTATATACAACCGAGCTTGGTTAATGTCTGTTCAAGATTTGTCCAGTTATTGTATGCTTCAGAAGCCGGAATTCCGTAATTCGCAAGCGAGCGGGACATAATTGTATTAATTGTTTTAAGGTGTGAGTTGAATTCAGTGTAATCAGCAGTAGCTTCCTCAAGAGCACCAAGTGCTGCAACAAGATCTGTACCCAATTTATCTACAGCCGGCTGATAAATTGCACTATAATTATCCAGATAAGCATCAAGGATATTCTGCACCTTTGCCCATGACGCAAGGGTATAAAAACTCTTATCCTTAGCAATAGCCTGAGCATAGTAAGCTGATGCTACAGAGTAGTCGGCCGTTCTCATCTCAAGGTCATTGTAAGCAGCAACAACTGCATTGTAAGTCGTATTTATTTCATCCTGAGTCGCATTCGGTTTTTTAAGGCAGGAAAGAGCTGATTTATAAGCATTAAGGAAAGCTTCCCAACCTGCTGAATAATACCATTCCTGAGGATTGTAACCCTTGAAGTCTCCTGCAGGAACATCAGTTGTCATAACTGTCGGGTCCGTGCCGTGTATCTGATCGATGAATGTACGCAAAGCACCTTTATCGGTCGTTATAATTCTCAAGCTGTGTGAATGGCCGACAAAAACCTCGCCCCATCCTGCAGCTGTCTGATATTTATTGGTAAATGTGTAATCGTAAGTACCGACTGCATCGCTGGGGCCGGAGCCTGTGAAATACTGCATAAAGGCTGCACCTGCTCCGTAGATAGATCCACTGTAGCCTGTAAGGCCGATTTCATTTGCGGCATAGGTGTTGTTAGTCAGAGCACCATCGTCATTTTCATCAGAATATGTGTTAACAACATTATAGCTAACATATGTACCACGGACAGATACCGTTACGCGTTCACCGGAGTTTGATGCTTCGTCAAGATTGGCCGTTACTACACGGAGATTAAGGTCAGAAAGTGTAGAATGAATGCTTCGGTCAAAATAAACATATGAAATAGGTCTGTTATCATCGGCATGATAAGCGATATTATAGTCTCTTGATGCGCTGTGTCCGTCAGACCTGTGCATCATACCATAATCTGTAGTCCATCCGGGAGTTGAACCTGTGCTTTCAAAATATACGCTACCTTCACCTGCACCGTTATTATAAAGAGTACCGTAAGTGTTCGCACCAAGAACATACGATGCAACATATGAACGGTTTTTTGTACTCTGTCCAACCCAGAAATCTTCATATGTTCTTTTGGTTGAATATTCACCGGCAGGAGTAGCAATTGCATCAACATATGAAACACCGTAAGAATTATATGTCCTAGTGTAGCTTTTTCCTGTTACGGCATTGTAGTCAGTATGTACATAAGTAATCGTGAATATGAGAGTAGTGCCTACAGTCGCAGTACCACCAGTTACAGACCATACATATGTACCATTTGAATAAGAATAGTTACTGAGCTTAACAGTAGTATTGCTACATGAAACCGTCGGTGCAGAATCGAGCTCGACACCCGGGGTGAATGCAATCTGCGTTGCAACAGGTGTTTCACCTGCATATGCTATTGTAGAAGCAAATGAACCATTCAACTCAGGCATACCTGACGGTGTTGCCTTGACGATAACAGAGTTGCTTCCCGAGGGTTGCTTCATTGAGTTGACGGCATACGCAACACGCGTAATATCCGTAACATGCACTGAAGCCACCGGTCTTTTGAGGACCAGTGAAGCATCGGTAGCTCTCACATCTGCTGCAGCTGCCGTAAAGGCAGACGAGCCGAGAGTTATCGGCAAAGAAGAAAGTATGAGGGTCAAAGCGATTAACAGGCTTATAACCTTTCTGCATTTTTTCATATCCAACACCACCATAAAATTATCGCAGACTTATCCCACGATACTATTATACATAATTATTTTATCACAACAAACTTTGCAAGTCAACCAACTTTAACCCGGTTTTGCATTAAACATATCATCAGCAAAAGAATAATAAAATACGGGCACAAAAAAACAACCGGTACTTTCGTACCGGCTGTTTGATTTTTAATTATGCTGCTGTTGTACGTGCTGTATTAACCAAATCTTCGAAAGAGTAAACTACTTCGCCAGTATCCGGTCTCTGAGAGATTGTCTCCTTGTAGATACCTGCATTTTCAACTGACTTAGCGTCTGATGTACCGATTGTACCATCATCGTTAAGGTCACCTGCGAAAGCGATGTACTGGTTATAGCCTTTGACGCGGAGCATTGAAGCTGCATAAGCTCTCATGATAACTGCGTCCTGACCGTCGATAAAGCTGTCGCCGCTGACATCACCGAACATAACGAGTGTGTATGTTGTGTCGATATCGTAGCTGCCATCACCATCCGGGTCAGATGCGATCTGAACCTTAGTACCTGTACCATAACCTGCATCAGTAGGCTCTGCAAGCATTGTGTCACCAGCTGTCGGAGCACCGAAGTACATTGAGAAATAGAAGTAGAAGTCGTCGCCCCACATTTCTCTTTCTTCCTGGCTGTAGAAGTCCTGATCGAAACCGTAGATGTACTTGTTCTTATGATCAATAATCTGTGATTCAGGATCATAGAATTCGATAACAGGAATAGCTTCAAGATAGTCGATAGCATCGCGGAGTGCGCTTGCCATAGCATCAACATAAACCTGACCATCAACGTCCCACTTGATCTCGTTGTTGAAATCATAAGCTTCGATAAATCGATCTATAACTTCCTGAACAGATTCATCTGTGAAGAGATACGGATTTGAAAGGTCCTGAAGACGTGCAAGCTGGAATTCAAGCTCTGAATAGTCAGCGTCGCCCTTATTCGGCTTAAGTCCTGCAACAGCGTCACGAAGCTGTGCACGAGCCATATTAACCTTTGACTGCTGATAGTCACCGAGAGTACCTGATGCTGCATAGCTGTTGTACTCATTCATAACCTTTGTTGCAAAAGCCATTGCCTTCTCGTATTCATTCCATGAACGGTTTGTATAGAGCTGATTGCCATCTGCATCGTAGTTTGAATAGTTAGCTGCAAGAGTCTTCTGATAGATCTTGTTGAGCTGGTAGTTATTAGCAGTTGTCGGATAGTAGTTGAGAACATCCTGCTGTGTGTAGTAGAGTGCATAGTAAGCATATGTGATATCCGCACGAGCCGGAGCCTCTACCTCAGGATCATTTTCTGATGCATCATACTGATTGATTATGCCTTCAGCATGGCCAAGAGCATCTTCATAATCTTTATATGCCCAGATTTCATAGTCAACATCTGTGAAGTACTCGTAGCCATCCTCGTAATACTTGAGACCTTCATTATCAGGAATCTTGAGCTCATCATAAAGTGCTTTGAGCTCCTTGATTGTGTATGATGTACCCGGAGGGCAGTTATCCTCATAATGCACCTTCATGAAATCAAACACATCAAGGTCGATAATACCGATCATAGTTGCAAGGAGGTCAAGAGACTCACCTGCGAGTGTGCCCGGGCCTGTGATAGCTGTGATGCTGTGAAGAAGCATATAAGCTGTTCTCTGAAGGCCTGTGCCGTTAAGAGCAGCGTTGCTGTTATATCTTGCCGGATATGAAGCACCTGTATCTGTTGTATTTTTTTCGATGAGAAGCTCATCAAGAGTTGTATAAGCGTAAGGAACGATGAGGTTGAGCTGAGTTGAATTATTGTTGATCTGAGCAGCTGCCTCCTTTTCACCCGGAAGACGGAAGAGACCGTTAAGAACACGAGCGATAAGGTTAACGAGAGCCTGGCTGAGCGGCTTATTAAGCTCTGAATCAGGTCTTCTACCGATGATGCTGAGAAGTCCGTTGATATCAAAGTTAAGTACGCTACCGATAATGCTGTCGATAAAGAGGTTTTCCATACCATACTGGCTGTCTTCAACACCGTAGAAGATGTTTGTGAGCGGAATAACCTGACCAACTGTCATATAAAGCTTATACCACGGGCTGTTCATATTAGCCTCTGTCTTGTATGAATCGTTCGGATAGAGGTTAAAGAGAACTGCATACTTACCGAGAAGCTGGTCGAAAACGCCGTTGAGCAACTCGTCAAGTGTCGGAGTAAGGTTTCCGAGAAGAGCCTGATAAGAAGCAACTGTCTTGCCCGGGATGTAACCGAACTGACCAACGATATAGTGTCTGAGAACTGCTGCTGCAACATCAAGACACTGCATTGAGTCAGGAACAAGCTCGCCACTTTCGATCTTAGCCTCGAAGTCAACTGTAGGAATAACTTCAGCTGCGAGATTTACGAAAGTATATGTTGCAAGCTCTTTGATTGAGTTACAGTTATTCGGGAAGTAGAAACCGTCAACAAAAGCATCAAGAATCATCTGAACTGCAAAAGCAAATACCTGCTCATCAGTTGCAGTTTCAAGATATGCTGTATCTTCTTCTGAAATAACAGGGAAATCAGAAAGAAGTGACGGAAGCATCGGAAGAACACCCTTAAGGAGGTCGCCGAGCTGAGCCATAAGGTCAGGAGCAACTGTGAGGTACTTACCGCCGTTGCCATCGTCCTGAAGGTAAACATAGCTTGTGATACCTTCCTTAAGAACATACTCAAGACCATAGTTGATCTTATCGAGATTGTTCGGAGCTTCAGGATTCGGGCAGCCTACCATTGTAAGGAAAGCTTCCATAATTTCTGCAGCTGATGCATCCTCAGGAAGACCAACTGTCTCGTATGTAACGAAGAGGTTGATAACCATATCAACATATGACATTTCCTCTGCTGTCGGGTCGTCAACAGGGATTTCAAGAAGGTCGATAAGGAGTCTACCTGCGAAAGGAATAACGATATCGTCAATAAGAGCGATAAAGATCTCACGGCAGAAATCGTAGATAGATGCCTTTGTGATATCAACTTCGTCATGAGTAAGTGACGGACAAAGCTGAACGAGACCCATCATATCCTTAAGAGTACCATCGGGGTTAGTCTCAAGACCGATAAAGTCTGCAACAACATTCTCGCCTGTCTCTGCATCTGCAAGCATATCGCAGATGAACTTGATTGCACGGTTTGCAAGGAAGTCGTTGACAATACCGTCAAGGTTTGAATTAGCCTTGTCATAATTTTCCTCAAGCATCTCAGGATCTATAAGGAGATTATAGATTGTATATGTAAGGAAACCATGAAGGTCATTGAGCATCGGGATCATTTCGCCGAGGTCAACGAAGTTACCGATAAGTCCGAGGTCAAGATCATTACCGATGAGCTTATAAAGCGGATCAGCATTAACCTGAACAAACTGAAGGAACTTACCAAAGAATTCAAGGTCACTGAGGTTCGGTGAGCGACGGCGGAAATTGCTATCCTCCGGAATATCCCAGTTCATATCCTCGATATCACCGAGGTTAAGGATAGTCGCAATACCGTAAAGTGCACTTGAAGTGATGTTGTTGATTGTGTCGAAGAGAGAGTCGAGAGAGTGAATCTTGATTTCAATACCCACGATTTCTTCGTTAACATCCAAGCCTGCAAAAACTTCGTCATCAAGGAAGTCGAGCATTGCAGATGCACACTGGTCGTTAGAGAAGTAGGGAGCATTGTTAGTGTCATAACCCTGCGGTCTCTCATAGTTTGTTTTGTACGCACTTGCGCCAACTGTGAGCACTGAAAGCATCATCAGCATAGCCAGCAAGACGGACAACAGTCTTTTAGATTGTTTCATCTAAAAACACCTCCAATTTTTTGCCAAGTATCTAAGGAAGTGGACCAGTGAGACCCGATAGCTCACATAAAGCCCCACTAATACACTTTGGCTTATACTAATATTAACAAATAAAAACCAATTTGTAAATAGATTTTTGCTAAAAAAGGCATTAAAAATTTTAATATTTCAAAAGCATTTTAAGCATTTTTACTGAATTTTCAATTGAGTCTTTGGGTATGGAAGCAGATGAAACAAATATCCTTACAAAATTTTGTGAAAATTGCTCAAGAGATTTCACAACAACTCCGTTTCGCCTGAATTTTTCTTTGAGCAAAACAACATTTTCTTTATCAGGAATATCAAAAAACACGACAAATCCTGACTCGCTGACGAATATCCTCTCAGGGTGCAATTCCCTTTCAATCGCACTTTTCATAAGCTCGGTCTTATGCTCATAAAGCTTCTTGGATTTTCTGATTTGAGTAACCAATCGTTGATCCTTGATATATCTTGCAAGTGCGATCTGCTCAGCTTTCGAAGCAGTCTGATTGTAAATGCTGCCTTTCTTGCGGTAAGCGTAGGCAAGACGCTTAGGTAAAACCATAAAACTGATACGGATGGACGGCAGAAGAAGCTTTGACATTGTGCCGATGTAAGCAACCCGTTCGCCACCGTCAAGACCCTGCATTGAAGAAACCGGTCTTGAAAAATAACAGAATTCACTGTCAAAATCATCTTCAATGATAATGCTGTTATGCTTGCGTGCAAAATTAAGCAGCTCCACTCGTTCTGAAATATTCATAACCGCGCTGTGCTCGCCATAGTGTGACGGTGAAACATAAATAAAGTCTACATTATCACCACTATAATTTTCTTTTCCGTTAATTATATCAAAGCCATAATCTTCAAAAACTGCCCTACCCTGCAAAAACGATTCTCCCTCAAAAACCACCGTGCCGGCCCCTTTGTTTAATGAACACAGGAGCTGGATAAGGTTCTGCACACTCGCCCCGATTACAATTTGCGAAGGTGTGCAGATCACTCCTCGTTGACGGGTTGCATACTCACTCAAAGCCTCACGCAGGTCATACTCGCCCTGAGGCTCACCGTAGCTCAAAAGTCTTTCCTCACAACGGAGAGCATTTTTGACATACTTCTGCCAGAGCTTGAAATCAAAGCACTCGATATCTACGGATGAGCCTGAAAAATCAAACTTTATCGGAACTGTAGTTTCTTTTTCATCCTCGACATCGGCAACCGATTCAGAGCGTGTCAAATCAGAAATCTCTGCTACGAAAAATCCGCTTTGGCTTTTAGGATATACATACCCCTCTGCCGCAAGCTGCATATATGCGCTTTCTACAGTCATCTTACTTATACCGAATTCTGTCGAGCACTTGCGTATAGACGGAAGCTTTTCCCCGTGTGAAAGAGAGCCGTCAATAATGCGGTCACGGTAATACATATATAATTGTATATATAACGGCTCCCCTTTATATTCAGAAAACAAATCTTTCATAAAACTGTCCTTATCAAAAATATGGTTTTTGTCTATTTTCATAATGACAAAATTCAAGTATAGTATATAACATAATTTCAGAAAATTCAACAGAATTTAGGTGTCTAAAAATGAAAAACAGCCGCTCACAAAAAAATCTGAAACTAATGATACTGGCATCTCTCTTCGCTGCAATGACAACGGTTTTAACCTTTTACATAAAAATACCGATGCACAACGGATATCTGCACCTCGGTGACTCTATGATTTACCTTGCAGCAGTGCTCCTTCCCTCCCCTTTTGCAATGATAAGCGCAGGTATCGGAGGCATGCTCGCTGACGCAATCGGCGGATATACCATATATATGCTGCCAACATTTATTATCAAAGCATTGCTTGTTCTGCCTTTCAGCAGAAAAAACGCTAAGATTCTTACAAAAAGAAACTTTCTGGCATTGATTATCGCATCATTGATTACGATTATCGGATATTATGTCGCGGAGGTTATTCTGGTTTCTATTTCTGCAACAAACGGATTCAGTCATTTTTTCGTATACATTTTTTCTTCGGTTGCCTGGGTATCCGCAATCTACTGTATTCCCGGAAATATAATGCAGGCTGTCGGAAGTGCAATTGTTTTTGTTTTCCTTGCAATTGCACTTGACAAAATTAAAATCAAGGATAAAATATAACAGGTACGGAGGATTGAATTTATGGCTGATATTATTTATGTTTATGCCGGCAGCGCATATATGAATATTACAAACAAATGCCCTTGCTCCTGCATTTTCTGCATCAGGAGCAACGGTGACGGACTCGGCTCTGCCGAATCACTCTGGCTTAAGGGTGACCCGACAATTGATGAAATCAAGGCTGAGATTGATAACTTTGATTTTTCTGAATACGACGAAGTAGTTTTCTGCGGATACGGTGAGCCGACTCAGACTCTTGATAACCTTATCGAATCTGCAAAGTATCTTAAGGAAAAGCACTCGCTTAAAATCAGACTTAATTCAAACGGACTTTCTGATCTTATAAACGGTAAACCTACCGCTCACCTTTTCGAAGGTGTAGTTGACAGCATTTCAATCAGCCTCAACGCACCGAACAGCGAAGCTTACCAGAGAGTAACCCGTTCAAAGTTTGGTGAAGATGCATACCCTGCACTTCTTAAATTTGCAGAAGAGTGTAAGCAATACATCCCGAGTGTTAAATTTACAGTTGTTGATGTTATCTCTGAAGATGAAATTAAAGAATGCAAAAAGATTTCAGAAAAAATGGGCATTCCTCTCAGAGTCAGAGAGTGGATTAAATAAGTTATACATTATTATAATATAGTCTACAAAAGCTTGTACTTCATGTACGAGCTTTTTTGCTGTAAACAGTTTAGCCGGTACAACAAATTCGGGATTGTGGGGCTATTTAAATTACGCACAATTTGTATTTGTGTTCGTAGGGGAGGCGTTTCGCCTCCCGTTGATTTATACTGCTTTCGGGACGGGAAACCCGTCCCCTACGAGCCAATTTGAGTAGGGCGGTGGCTTGCTACCGCCGTGAAATATCGCAGAATGTCGGTTCGTCGCAAAGCGTCGAACCCCCACAAACCACGATTCGGGCGACTTCGTAGGGGAGCATATTATGCTCCCGCAAAATTTCATCAGAATTGACGGGCAGATGATATCTGCCCCTACGAACACGACTTAAGATAAGCGAGTAGGGGATGGGTTTACCACCCCGAAGAAAATGCAAAGATTTCGGTACGGGAAACCCGTCCCCTACCTCCACTGATTTAAATTGCGTGTATCAAATCATCCCGACAAACCCGAATTTGTCAATTATTTCCGATAACCATAAAACACGAGAAAAATCCGACAGAAAAATCTGTCGGATTTTAATAATATTATTCAAAAATCAGATCCGTGCTACACCTGAATCCCTTGCTGCCTGAGCAACTGCCGAAGCAACAGCGCCTCCGACTCTCGGGTCAAAAGCCATCGGGATAACATAATCCGGATTGAGCTCTTCATCAGAAACAAGATCTGCAAGAGCCTTTGCCGCTGCAATCTTCATTTCCTCGTTGATGTCACTTGCACGAACATCGAGAGTTCCTCTGAAAATTCCCGGGAACGCAAGAACATTATTAACCTGATTCGGGAAATCGCTTCTTCCCGTACCGACAACTGCTGCACCGGCTTCCTTTGCAAGGTCAGGCATAATTTCGGGAACAGGATTTGCCATCGCAAGAACAATCGGATCCTTCGCCATTGATCGGATCATATCCTGAGTAACAACACCCGGAGCAGAAACTCCGATAAAGATATCTGCACCCTTCATCGCATCTGCAAGAGTTCCGCGAACACGGTTTTTATTGGTAAAATCTGCGATATCCTGCTTTGCAGGTGCAAGGTCGTCACCATCGCAGATAACACCTTTGCGATCACACATAATTATATCGCCAATACCCATTACCTTGAAAAGCTTTGCAATCGCAACACCTGCTGCGCCTGCACCGTTAAAAACAGCCGTACAGTCTTCAATTTTCTTGCCTACTATTTTAAGCGAATTGATAAGAGCTGCACAGCAGATAACTGCAGTGCCGTGCTGATCATCGTGGAAGATAGGAATATCTGCTTTCTCTTTGAGCTTTCTTTCAATTTCAAAGCAACGGGGTGCTGCGATATCCTCAAGATTTATTCCCCCAAAGCTACCTGAAAGAAGATAAATTGTTCTTACAATTTCATCAACATCTTTAGACTTGATGCAAAGAGGGAATGCATCAACATCTGCGAACTTTTTAAATAAAGCGCATTTGCCCTCCATAACGGGCATACCTGCCTCGGGGCCGATGTCACCAAGACCGAGAACGGCTGTACCGTCGGTTACAACTGCCACAAGGTTGCTTCTTCTTGTAAGCTCAAAGGATTTGTTAACATCATCCTTAATAACCATACACGCCTCTGCAACACCGGGGGTGTAGGCAAGGGACATAT
>JAZORX010000280.1:0-38972 GCA_045656845.1 Acutalibacteraceae bacterium
AGGTCGGTGCGATTGCTTACGGGAACGTATCCCTGATAAACCGAGAACGAACCAAGTGAATCCTCGTTTTGCCAATTGTGATTCTTTATGCCTTCGTCCCAAATCTCGGCAACGTTGCCCAACAACTCACCTTTTGTAAAGCGTGTTGTAACTCCGTCACCCTTAACGTTTACTTTTATATCGTGCGGCAACGGTGAAACGTCTGCCAAAACAAGCTTATCAACGCCCGAAGCGTTACCTTTTAAAGCGTTTGCAACGTTTTGGTGTAGGTATTTGTAAGTGACTTCACCGGGAAGACCCTGCTCACCTCTGTCACCTTTATCACCCTTGTCACCTTTATCACCTTTATCACCTTTATCACCTTTAAACTTTCCATGTTCAAGGTCGTACTTAATACCGTCAAGTATTTCTTGCGACTTTGCGTTTGCATCTATCGAGTCTTGCACAAGTCCTTCAACGTAAACTTGATATGCAGGGAGCGATGCGGATAGGTCACTATCGCTTTTTTGCACTGCTGTAAACCTTATAACGCTCGGCAAGGATAAAACCTCAAACTGCTCTTTGCCGTCTTTAAGAGCCGAAATAACAAGTGTTGTCTGCATCTGACCGCCATACTGTGTCATTAGTCGGGGAATTTCTCTCGACACCGAGTTGTTTTCCGTCAGCTCTAAATCGCCCGAAGGCTGATAGCCTGCACCGGGGGAATCGAAATCAATGCGAAAAAGCAACGGATACCCTTTTGATTTCAGCTCATCAAGGAAACCGTCATCAATAGTGTACTTGACCTCCGTGGCATTGTGTTCGTTTTGCATGCCGCCAAACTGCGCCGAGCTTGGATTAAGCGCATAGTCGCTGACGGCATACGATATTGTTCTTACTGCCATATTTGACCTCCTTTAAATTCAAAGGAGTCCCTTTTTACAGAGACTCCTTTTTTTACTTTTTACTTGATTCTTTTTCGATGTAATACTCAACAACGTCACCGCCGTTGATTTCATAGTTATACGCACCTTTTTCACTTTGTATGATAGCTTGCTTAACGGCATCCTTTTTGGAAGTCGCGTTTTCCTTGTCTTTAGCAGAAAGTTTGTCATACATTTGGCTAATTTCTTCCGATGTATAGTTAATTTTCAATTTAGCTTTGACATTTGCATAACTATAAAGATTTTTGATAACGTTTGCTTTTTGTGAGTCATCCAATTGCTTATATTTAGGATTTTTAATAGCATCGCTGACAAAATCTGCAGAAAGCTGACCTTTTTGTGTGGCGTAGTACACGTATTCTTCGGCGGTTAAATTCTTTGTAATACCCTTGAATTCAACCTTTTTCGGTGCAGATTTTGGGAACACCCCACTTTCACCTGTTTCTTTTGCAAGACGTTTTAATTCTACGTCAACATTATCAACCTCAATACTTGAAACATATCCGGGCGAAAGAAAGCTTTGGAAGAATCTTTTTGCAAAGTTGCCTTGGTTTTCGGATTCACCCCAAGCGTTGATGTATTCAGGTCTTAACATCGAAGCCACAGGAGATTTTGAAAGCGTTGTGTTAATTGCTTTTTGTATGAATTCGGGAAGTATTGATGTTTTATCAATGTAATTCAATCGCCTTGTGTCATCAATGGTGTTTGCAAGCTTAGCACCGATTGCAGGCAACAACTGTGAAGCATAATTTCCAACCATTTCGCCAAAAACTTTACTGAATATTTCTTTTTCATCAGCATATCTTGCGGTTGCAATGGTATTCCTTATACCACTCAGCATCGACAAATTTATATATGGCTCAATAGAAGATGTCAGTGAATTGACGACACTCGCAATAAGGTTTTCGTTTCCTTCCTCTCGCATAGCTTCTGCAATGCTTACACCCATAAAGAACGGCATACAAGCAGGTGCCATCCAATCGATAGTATAGGAAACGTTGCCAATTTCAAGAGCGTACTCTTGTTTGCCGAGCATTTTGTCATACCAGCTTTCTTCGTCATCGCCCAAACCTCCAACAACGAGACCGAGCGAAGAAAACAACATACCCACCGCAACAATTCCCGTGCCGGTTAAACCACCTGCAATACCGTCAATAAATTCCGATGCCGTAATATTGCCTTTTTTTAAATCATAAAAACCTTTTGTAAGTGTCCACATCAGTCCTAATGGGCTGTATTCAATTCCACGCTTGATGATATTAATAGGTGTCTTCTTAAAGGGCAAAATACCATCGACAAAAACATTAGCCACAACGTTCTTGTTGGCAATGTTTGAAACCACATTAGCCAATGCGCTCATATCTCTGTAGGTTGCTTTTAATGCTTCCTTTTGGGCATATTCTCTTGCAAGTGTTATTGTTTCAGGTGAAGCGGTTTTAATGTTGACCTTCTGTGATTGCAAATAACTTGCCATTGCGCGAGCGTAATGTGCTTTTAAAAAAACAGCATCTTCCCTTTCAAGCAAATCGAAGTTAAATTGCCTTGCTTTTTCCAAAACACCCTTGAAGATTTTTTTATTTTCGGTAATGCCCCTTGAAGGATTGTATTTTCCACCGCTTTTAAGCTTGTTTTCAACAAACACGAAATCTTTTTTAGCAAAATCAAGGTATTCCTTTTTAAGCAAAACTGCCTTTGAGCGTTTTGATTTATCTTTAAGAAAAGTTGATTCAATTCCCGTAGCAATAGCATCCTTGGTCATAACAACCGGAACAAAGAAAGCGTTTCCGAAGAAGTTCCTGATATGAGTAACAGGATTGAATAACATTGCCATATATCGCCAAGCGTTCCACTTGTCAAGAAATGTCGCAGGCACCTGCTCTGCAATATCATTCATAATTGCCGCATAAGAAATATTGAAATCTTCTTCGGTTGTTGATTCTGCTAACTGATTTGCCAACGTTTCGTTAATAACAACGGTCGGTGGGTTATTTTTGTGTTTTCGTTGCAAATCCTTGTTGAGCTTATCGACCGCTTTTTTAACGTAGTAAAGCTGACCGACACCCGACATTCTTTTGAGCAAAGACAATGCTTGAACACTTTGTCCAAGTCTTGTGCCAAGTTCACTCAATTCCGCAACCAATGTAACAACCGAAACCGTATCCTTGCGGTTAATAGCATCTTTAAGCAAAGCCTCACCAACGGCAATCGCTCCTGCATTTGGTGCAGCAGTTCCTTTGGTAATACCTTCCCAAATCGTTTCTGCAGTGCCGTTCACCATAGCATTGTCGGCATATTTCATATTAGCCTCATTTGACGTAGGTGTATATGAAACGTCACCACTCAATACCTGTTGCTTTTCAACGGTCAGCATATCCTCGGTAAGGTCACCGCCCTCCATAACCGTTCTAACGTATCTTCTTACGTTTTTTGCTCCGTCAACGGTTTTAGGAACAGGATTTTTAAAGTTCTCATTACCTGTAACAGCCTCACCTTTTTCAATAGTGCCGTAAGTGTTACCTGCTTCGGTGTATAACGCCTTAACCTGCTCAACAAAATCCGCCCTTGTGATATCGCCCCTCTCAAACTGTTGCGACAACTCGTCAAACTTAGCAGTATAGTCAACGTCCTGCTCCTCGGGTGAGACGGAATACTGCTCGTTTTCGGAATTTTCTTCATTTTCTTGCATAGAATAACTATTGACATTTTCGGAAAATTTGGGTATACTATCATTAGAGTTCTTATTCGATGCCTCGTAATCGAGGATGGTGGCCAATTCATTTGGCGAGCCGGTTAATGAATAAGAGCTCTCTTTTTTGTGCTCAAATTTTCCCTTATCTTCAATATTGCCTATATTATAAAGCACAGACCCGTTATCTGTTTTTGCCGCAGACATATAAGCTTCGTAAACACGAACACCATCAGTAAAATATGACTTGAAATAATCCCAACCGTGTTTTGCAAATTCCTTATGCTTGTCTTTAAAATTACGTTCATGTCTATCGTGCTTTGAAAGTTTTATCAATTCATCAATATGTTCAGCCGCAGACAATTTAATGTTGTATGCCGATTCGTCCATATTTTCATTCCAAAACTTAATTTTGCCTGCTGTACGTTCATTGACTAATATAAAGCGATAATCAGATGTATTGTATTTTTTACCACCAAAAGTATTCAGTATCCATTCTCCTAAAGCTTCACTTCTTGCCTCTAAATCTTCAATATTTTTAAAAATATTTCGGTCAAGCAAAACAATATTTCTGTTTTTGGAATCTTTAACAATTGAATACTCCACTCCACCCTCGGTGGAGTTTGTTGTTTCTTGGGCGGTTTTCTGCTCGGCATTTTTTTGTGCATCCTTGAGCATTGCAACAAACTTGCTTTCAAGCCTTTGTAATTCAAAAGAAAAATCTTTGTTTCCCGAAAGTTTTTCCTTTAACCATTTAACGGCATCAAGAAGCCATTGGATTATGAACGGCTTGTTTTTTGCTGCAGTGTTTTTCACAAGTGAATCAAGCGTAGTTCCGTTCTTTTCAAAAAGAATTTGTCCCACAAAATCGGCAACGATTTCCGCTTCAGCTTCGGCAACTCCAACAGGCTTTCCAACCTTTTTTCGCTCGTCTCTTATTCTTTCGTTGAGCGATGCAAGCTTAACGTCTAATGTTCCGTCAGATGAGCCAAGCTTTTTATTAAGCCATTTCTCAAACTCTTTTGATTCCTTGAGTGCCTTAACAAACTTATCGTACTTTTCCTTTGAATTGTTCTCAACAAAATGGGCAAGCTCGTGCTTGAAAACAAACTCCAATGCATTCAATGTTTTTTTCTTGGAGTTTATAACTATTTGATTTGTATTTTTGTTGAAGTAACCGTTTGGGGAAAATAATACCTTTTTACCGTTCTCATCGGTGCGCCATTCGTCGAGGTTTTCAAAAATAACCTCTCTGCCGAAAGCCTTGCCAACTTTTTTTATAAACTTTTGGTCATCGGTAAGCCTCTCAACACCTCTTGCTTTAAACGCAGCATCAGCAACAGGGTCAGCCTCGGGACCTTGTGCAGAAATATTCGGCAAAATGCTTTCAGTCTCTTCCTCGGCAGCATCTTGTTCTGTCGGGTCGGTATAATTGCCCATAACATAATCGTTGCCCGAAGCGTACTGTCTAACGTTACTAATTTCGGGGGCGTTTCCTTTACCGCCTAAAGCGGTATTGGCTCTTAAATTACTCCAATTATCAACTCCATCCTTCCAATAAGTATTTTGCATAGTGTTAAAATACTCAATTCCAAGAATGTTTTTGATATTTTGTGACGATGTGGAGTTTGCTTTAGATTCAATATACCTTGCCAAATCTGCATGACTTTGAATCTTTGACATATCCGACCTTGTAGCCTCGACAACTGCCTGATATATCTGCCCTATTTTATTATTAGAGGACTTTGCCGTAGTGCCTTTTAGCAAATCGTTTATTTCATCAGTGTCAAACTGCTTTGCATAATCAATAAGGTTTTGAGCATCGCCCGTACTTTTTATAGCCTTGCCAACACGGTTAACATAACCAATATAACCCCTGTTTGATATAGCACTTGCAGTGCTTAATGTGGCACCGCCAAATCCACCTGTGGCAAAACCGCCTAACGGTGCCCAAGCGACATCGCTCAAAAGCTCCGAAAACGCTTTACCATAAGCCTCACCGCTTGACATACCTTGTTCCATAAGATAAGCGGCACGCTCGTTAATAGCCGAGCGTTCTTGCATTATTACATCATCAACAATCGTATTTGTTATTTCGGTCAAAAACTCTTCACTTGCTTCGGTCATAGCTTGGCTCAACGCTGTTTTCATGCCTTGACGAAGGCTTGTGACATTAGGCTTACCTTCACCAAACAATTTGTTAAGTGGAATAAATTCGGCTATTGTCTCGGACAATCCTGCTGCGAAACTTGCTGCAAATATTTGTCCGGGAGTACCTCCACGGTTATACACCTCTTCTGCCTCACTTGCGGCAGCACCACTACCTAAAACAAAAGAGTATGCCGGTCCCATTATGGCACCACCTACCGTTGAATCAATAAAAGACATTCCTAATTGATACACTTCTGAAAGAATGTTTTTGCCTAAAAATTCCGCAGATGTCGATGCCTCAATGTCCTTTGCCGTTTCTTCCCTAATGGTTTCCCCTGCAATTCTAAAATTATTGATTTGCGAATAAGGATTGATTTTACCCTCTGTTGCCATATCAGCAAAATTATCCACTGTAGCCATTAAACCACCGATTGCACTTAACGGCACAGATGCAGCGTTTAGCCCCACATACGCAAGCACACCATGTTTATCATACACATCACTAAATGCTTGAGAAAGCTTATCCCTAAAGCGTTGACCAAACGTAGGTGCTAATAAATCGAGGTACCTTAATGCTTCTTCTTTTCCTTTTGTGCCGAGTGTGTAATAATACACGTCTCGTTCCTTATCGCTTATTTGTTCCCAATGATAGTTATGAGCCTTATCGAATATGGGAAGCACTAAAGTGCCAATATTAGAAGACGGATTGTACTGCCCATACAAATCGGGATTATCTTCAACAAATCCCAAAGGGTCATTAATAGCAATCGTGTCACCGCTTTCGTGTCCGGTGTTAAACCAATTAAGGATTTCATCCACTGTAGGATTAGCCGAATTCTTCTTGTATTCTTCTGCCCAATATTCTACGAATTTCGCTCCAGCTTTGTTAGGGATTTCATAAAATTCAGCCAACTCTTTATTTGCTTGAAGCTTTGCAATTTGGTTTTTAAGGAATGTTATTTCTTCAGTGTTTCGTTTTCCGCTTGAAGCCGTTATAACAACCTTTGTTTTATCATCTTCTTCAAGCTTTTTAACCTTTTCTGTCGCATCTAAAATTGCCTTATCATAATCTTCCAACGAATTATAATTTGTATTGTATTTAAGGTTTGAAAGAACATCGATAGACTTTTGAGTTTCTTTGGAATCGGTATCACTTTCGGTCTTTTGACGTTCTAAAAGGCGATTTATTTCATCATTTATATTATCATAAGTAACGTTATTGCCAAATTTGTACTGATAAAAGTTAGATTCTTCACCGTCAAAATCGCTTCTTAATTTTTTTAACAATTCCCAAGTCTTGTTAATACTGTTTGCACGTCCATTGAGAAAATCAAGCGCATCTTGCTTATTTTTAGATTCAGGCAACTTGTTAAAAGCATCTTCAATCAATAGCCTTTGCGCCCTTAAAGTGCTTGCTTGACTTTCAAATGAATCCAAAGCACTCCTAAAATCATCCAATCCCTCATAGTTCGCGGTTGAATAATCGTTGATTGTATTATTCACAAACGACTCTGACTGCGCAATATAATTGTTGATAAAATTGTCATCGATCGTTGGATTTTTTAAAGCATACCTTGATGCAGCGACTTCTCTTTCTTTTTGCTTTTTCTTTCGATATTCGACAAAATCCTCATATCCAGACATAAATTAACTCCTTCCGTTGTGTGTTTTAGTCACCACGTCGTTTTACATTTTAAAAACCATTATTAAACCATTCGTAAATTGGAATTCCGTCGTCTTCTTTAGACGTAAATATATTGACCAATTCGTTGGCAAACTCGTTAATGTCATTGTCTGTTAACCTATACATCCCCCTAAAGTTGTCGACAAGTTCGTATACATCTTTTGCATCTCGCAAAAGTCTTTCATTATACATTTTTTGTGCCACTTCATAAATTTGCCTTTTTTCTTCACTCGAAAGACCGTCTGTTGAAGCTTTTGGAGTTACACCAAATTGAGTTTGAAGTGCTGAAGGTAAATATCTCACGATATCTTGCTTTTCGGCATCAGTTAAACTGTACTGTTTGATGAAATCCTCAACCAAAGCAACTTTAAATTGGTCGTTGATATCGGTTTTTGCCAATTTTTCTATAAGCTTTTCCCTTGCCGAATTTTTAGCGTTGATTATTTTGTTTTGTTCGTCAATTTGAGCATTATATCGGCTCGTAGCATTGCTTTGTGCAGTTTTAGCGTATCCCGATTTAATGCCTGCAATATCCTCGTTTTTCTGTATATCAAGCTCGGTGATTTTATTCCTCATCGTCTGTGCAAGGGTATCTATCGCCTTTTGCTTTTGAATGCCTATCTGATTGTTTATGTTAGCGTATGAAAGCTGATTTGCCGTCTGCTGTGTTCGATTAAGCCCCGAATCTGTAAGACCTAAATTAGCCATATTTTCTGCAATCTTACGCTCATTGATTATCCTTGATACGGCATTTTGGTCATACAGAGAGTTATAAGCTTGCTCTGTGTTTGCAACTTCGGTGTTGTAATTGTCTTTTATAGCACCAACGTTAAGGTCATAATTTTTATTAACTGTTGAAATGTCACTTGCCTCTGCACCTGCAAGCGCTTTTTTTTCTTCAGCAAGAATTTTGTCGTACGGTGAAGTTCCGGGAAGCCACTTGGCTTCGTTTTTCTTGGATGTTCCACCGGGTGTTACGTGAGCCGTTGCTTTTGTTGCCATATCACCTTGCACCTCCTAATGCTTTGTATTCTAATGTCACAGCACCTACGGAAAGATTGCCGTCACATTCTATTTTCATTCCAAAATTAACCGTAGACTTGGTGAATGGGAAAAACCGCTTACTGTGAAAGTATTTCGGTGACCTTTCGTTTTCTTCCGATTCCATAAGTCTTAAAGTATGCTCATCGGTGGTCGAAGCCTCCGAAATAAAGCTAACGTTTATAATTTCACCGTGATTGTTGCCGAAGGTAACGTTCACAAGGTTTACGTTCTTGTAGTTTGACGGCAAATTAAAGTCAAACAATTTAGTCTGCAATGAAGAATGAATCGGTGTTTCGGTTATTTCACCGTAATATTCTTCACCCGGTACAATCTCACGAATTAAGTCATAACCCGACTCATCGTTGTCGGTTTTTAAGCTCCAAAGCTCAACCACAGCTCGTCCATCCTTGTTCTCGGAATTAACCATCATCAAGCCTTCGTCAGCCGTAAATTTTATGATCGCTTTAGGTTCTATAGGAAATTCCCAAATAAACCACGGTATTTTACTGTTGGCATCCTCATTCTTTTGATAAGAGGCAGCGTAAGCGTATCCGTATGAGTTATAATCCATAACGTAAGCCTTGTTGCCCGAAAACAATAAGTAATGGTCAAAGCAATCTGCCGATAAACAATTCGCACTATCCAATTTACCAACCATTTCCGATACGCTGAATACGTTTCTCTCGCTGTATTGTGATTGGTTGGTCAGTGTGTACACCTTGCCTTCAAAACTCCATACAAGCCTATTTCTGCACAACTGAACGCTATCTGCCGAATCGCAACCGACACCCGAAGCAATCTGCACGATAGGGAAGTATGCAAAAAGTGTAGATAAATCAACCACACTTTGATTTTGAATGTCCTCGGCAGTAACACTACCGTTCATAGCTTGATAGGTGTAGTGTATCTCTCGTTCCTTTAACACAACCAAAGAGGACTCTTGATTGCCTAATGCCACAATGCCTTGACCTTTGTCACCGATATAAGTGTAGTTGTTTTCCGAGAAGTAAAGAGGTTGATTAAGGTCTGTCCAAACAAGAAGTGCTTGCTCCTCTGTGTTCTTGTTGCCACCGAGGAAAAGTCTGCTGCCGCCAAAAATACCACTAACCGAACCGCCATACCAAGCCGACACCGTCATATCAAAGACCTTGTTTCTTTGACTTTGTATGGGCAATTCCACGTTGTTGGCTTCATCTTTCGTGTAAACCATTGGCAATGGTGCTTTAATTGTCATATTGTTTTTGACAAAATCTGCTTTTTCTAAATTTTTTATATTCCCGTCTTTATCGACAAACCACACTCTATTTATGGCGGTACACATTTTAAGACCATCAATTGGATTGACAGATTCTTCCTCGTTAGTAATTTTTGATGTCAAAGCAACCTCATGTGTTACAATATTTCCGCTTATGTCGGTTATTGTCGCTGTAACCTTTCGGTTTAACATTTCAGGAAACCAATCGTATATCGTTAATAAATTTGGCAAGTGGTATATCATTTGATTGCTGTCACAATCTAAGTCAACCGTTGAAAATTCCACCCTGTAATAAGGCGTAAGTAAATTGTACCCCTCTATCATTGTGCCACCGCCAAAATCAGTTTGACCATCTTTTGAAGGTTTTCCGTTTGTCAATACAAGCGGAGCATACATATCCTGCTCGCCGAGAAGCTTTGCACCGCTTTTTGTCACTTCATAAATGTCTTTTACCGTTTCACCCGAAACAAACAAATAAACCTTGTTGTTAAAAGCATAGGCAAAATAGGAAACATCCTCGGTATATTCGGCTATATAATTTTCAATATTTTGGTCATCAAGGCTAATAAACCACGATTTCAGGTGATAGGCACCGTCTTTTTCGTACTTAATGACCAAAAAAGTACAAAGTGACTCTGCCAAGTGTGTACCGGGCAAAGTCACCAAAATGTTTTTAAATACCTTCACATCCAAAACCTTCGCACCTTGCACGTCAAGAAGGTTGCTTGACTCATATCTAATAGGTGCAGAAAGTGAAGGGCGAGTTTTCAACATACCGTCTTTAAACCACATATTCAGAACATCGGTAAGCTGATTGTCATTTATAAGCGATAATCCGTCTCTTTTGTTGATACCGCCCGAAAACGCAGGCATCTTAAGAGAACGTGTCGCATTTCTGAAAAGATAAGGAATCATCAAAGCCACCTCTTACGGTGCAGGGATAACGTCTTCAACCGAGCTACCCAAAGACACCGACCTTCTTTTAGTGTTGTATATCTGTGTAAAATACTGTTGATTGTCACCATCACCCACATTTTTGGCAATGTACGAAGCCACACCGTAAGGCATAACGTCATTAAGCACTCTTTCGGGCAAATCAACATCCTCCGATAACTTGCCAAGCTCTTTAAAGCCTTCGGTATATATGCAATAAAACAAGTCTGCATAAACAAAATTAACGGCATTCAAGGCAGTAACCTGAAATCTTGGGTCGGCAGTGTTGCCGTTCATATCGTTATAACCCATCAAAACAAGAGCTTTGTTTGCTATATCTTTGGCTGTCATTGTGCCGTACCTCCCATTATCTGTGTCATCCTTTCTTGCTGTTGTTCGGGAGGCAATTCAGTAAACTTGGCATATTCTTGCGGATATTGCTGAGCAAATTGGCTCATCATGTCGTTTTGATTTGCGGCCGCCTCTTGTTGCTGAACTTGAGCCGCCTTAATATCCTCAATAAGACCCGATTTATCGGGAATAATACCGTTGGGTATTCTTTCAAGATACTGCTCGGGAGTTATTATGCCTGCTTCCAAAAGACCGCCGAGTGTAGAAATAACGACGGCATCGCTGTAAAGCGTAGATGCACCGACGTCGACCTTTGCCTTAATAACAAGATTTTTATAACGTTCTGCATCAAAAGGCATATAGCAGGTGCCGTTCTTATCGGTTATTTTAAGTGAACGTTTGCCATACATAGCAATCCAAAAGTCACAAAATATTCTTGCAACATCCTCAATGTACTCATAGAATCTGTTCTGATATATCTGCATAGGCTGTAAAGCCGCCTCGCGCACCTGAACGATTGCCGAAGCATTGTCGGGTCTTATTGCTCCTAAAGCGGCATCATTAGCACCACTGTCGGTTAAAGTATTGCTCGACAGGTCGTTTACAAAATTTTGTAACTGTCCCGCAAATGCAGGCGGCTGTAAATAGCTTGCAACTGCGGTTACATCACGGTCGCCTGAATCAACCTCGATTATCTGACCGGGGTCATTGGTTATTTTTGCTCTTACTGCATCACGGTTTACAATAAGTTTCGGCATACCGGCATTCATAGTTGCCCAAACGGTAGCCGTAAGTGCTCTGTTAATGGCTATTTGGTTAGGAATAAGATATGTTACCTCACTGTCACCGTAAGCACACGACCTTCTCGGTTCCCATGTAAACTTGGCAAGCGGATAAAGGTGGAGCTGCATATCCCACTCGGGTCTTATTACTGCTTTTTCGGTAACCCTTATTGCCTTTATCTTATAGCCTTCGTTTTCGTCATATTCCTTCCAAAGCTTTGTGAGTATTGTCACTCTTTTGGAGTTCTCGGGTTCACTGTCTCCGCGGTCTCCTGAGTTTATGTGGTATGTTTCTGCTTTATCGGGCTGAATGTCATCGGTTTTCTGTCTGTATCTCTTAGCCTCACGCTTGACCTCTGCAACCGTTTTACGCTGAGATATGATGATATAAGGCTGACTTTGAACATCGTCGGTGTTCGGGTCTCCGAGGTTTACGTTCTCAACGTCTAATACCTCGGCCTGCAAATCACCGTCTATTGTCATTGTTCTGCCCTCATCGGCATAAAGCCCGGTTAAAATAGCACCATCCCAAAAGCCATAAAGAAAACAGGTACCGCTTGTATATGCACGGTCAAGCACATCCATATTCTTTGCATTTAACTTTATTCTTTCAGCAGTTGTTGAGAAATAATCCGATAATGCCGCCATAATCACCGATATTTCGATGTTATCGGGAACACTTTGCAACTGTGTCTTACCGTTCATATAATCGCTTTTAAATTTCTTTTTACTATCCGCCAAGTCCGAAGTGTCGGGAATACCCTCAGCGGAATACTGAACGGAAACAGGTGCCGAGCCTATAACCGCCTTTTTATATTCACCGATTCGCTTTAAAACGTTGCGACGTACAAGAGGTCTTGTGTTGCCTGCTTGGGCACCGTACCATTGGTCGCCAACGTAAAAACGCTCGTTCATTTTCGCTTGTTCAAATATACCTTTATCACCAATAGATGATTTATAATCAACACCTGCTTTATACTCATCAAATATTTCCTTCGGTGTCAGTTTTACGTTTTCTTGTTCCATTCTTCTTAACATCTCCTTTTGTTTCGGGGATTTTTTCTTTTTGTGGTTTCATTTCTTTAAATCCTTGCGATTTAAGACGTTCTATTTTTCGTACGTCATTTGTTATAACAACTTCATTTCCGTAATAGCTTATAAGTTTCATAATTCCTCCAAAAAGTTGGGGACACCCCGAAAAGAAGTGTCCCCTTAAGTAAATTAAGCCGATGTAACAGCTTCGATAAAATCAAGATTGCTTTTCTTTACAAATACATCGTAATATACTCTGTAATTGAATACATATGCGTCAGCATCCTTGTTTTGGTCGGGTGTAAACACACGAATAGTCTCGGTTTTCTTCACGAGACTTGCAGCCTTTTTAGGCAATACAAGAAGACGAACATCTTTTGCCGAACCGTCAGCCTCAAAGCCGTGGTCTGTGAATTGGAATGCAGTCTTCATTCTTGAGTCTGCAACAGGAATAAGTGCAACACCATTGATTGTCTTAACTTTGAAATCAACGCCGCCCTTCTTAAAGTCGGAAACAATGATTTTCTTGTCGATTTCATCCGAAGTCATAATTCCGTTATAGAAAGTGCTGTCAACGAAAGCTACAAGTTCTTCGTCATAGCCTATTTTAGAACGGATTGAATTAGTTGCAGTAAGGAAATCAGTATAGTATTTTCCGGTGCCGGTTTCGGTGTTAGAATTACCTTGAGTAGCAGCAACACCTGCAAGCTTAGAAAGTACATAAGCATCAATTTCAGGTACAACCTTTGTACGAGCAAACTCGCCCAAGACTTGACCTGCGAGATTAGCAATGCCTGTCTCATCAAGGTCTTCACGGTCAAGCTGAAGTTGACGACCTCTGTCCTTAGTAAGTTCAAAAGATTGATGATTGATAGTAGTTGCACCACGTGCAAAACCGTTGTCACGGTCATAGTCGGCAAGACCAACAAAATCGATGTCAGGCATAATCACGGTCTTTGCGCCAACAAACTTTTGTCTTAAAACGTTATCAGCCAAGAAACCGGTAACTGCCTTTTGTACTACGATTTTATCAAGCTCGCCGCTAAACTTGGTTGCAAATTCTAAAGTATTAAGTGCCATAATTTAAATCTCCTTTATTATCCATATAGTCCCTCCATAAGTGCCGACATTTCGTCACTATGTGAGGTTTTATCGGCAGACGATAAATTGCCCGCCGAAGCCTTTTTCGCAGCATCAGCCGAAGCCTTAGCCGCATTGATTTTCTTCTGTTCTGTGTGTGAAAAACGCAGATAAGCATCCAATAGGTGTTTGCCATCTGCGGCTGCAGTTTTGACCGACTTTGGCAATGAAGCAAAATCCGTGATTTCGGGAAACTCTTTTTGAAGCTCAATAAACTCGTCAGCTAATCTCGATTCAATAGAGCTTTGCTTTTCTTTGTTCTGTCGCTCAAATTCCTGCTCTGCTGCTTTAACGGTCCCTTCCTTTTTGGATTGGTACAGTTCCATCAAAGCATTTATGGTGTCGGTATCATCGCCGTATTTAGCCTCCAATTCAGCACGGTGTGCATCATCTTGAGCCTTTTCAAAACCATCAATAAACTCTGAGACATCTTTACCCTGCAAAGATGCTGCACGTTGTAGCTTTTTGTATAGGTCGTCATACGCATAACCCTTTTGAGCCATAACGGTCGCTTCTTCTTGAGTAAGTGGCTTGTCCTCGTGTCTGTAACGAATGGTCATATACGGTTCTGATTCCGTATTGGGTGGGGTGACTTCCCCGCCCTCAGTTGATACTTCGGGATTTTGCTCCTGTGGTGCGGTGGCAGAACCTTTGTCCGAAATATCTCCTGCGTTGTCCTCTATCGGTGTGGTGCCCTCAAGATTCAAACTAAGTTCTTCTGACATGAGATAATCTCCTTTCCGCTAATGCGGTTAATATATCAACGCTTTTTGCGTTAATAGCCTTTAAATTCCTCTTGCGGAGTTCCGTCATAGGTGAGCATATTGTTAAGTTCCCACGCTTCACGCTCCGCCTTTTTAATAATTTCGGGGTCAATTTTCGTTTCTGCGGTGTTTTTAGCCTTAAACGATAAAAGGCCCTTGCTTGCAATAAAAAAGCCGACAAGCACGGAAAAACCGCAACTCATCAGCCAAAGCATAATCAGTATTAAGATTTGAATAACTATAATCCCCAACCTCCACTTAAATCATCGGCACTAATGCCGTGATATTTGTTGTAATAATCATCCGCACTCGGCCTCGGTCTGTTCTTCGGGTCAACGGGATGAAAGAACGTAACGTCATAAAAAGCGTATCGCATCGCATCCATAAGGTGGTTGTCATAATCAATAGGCTTGTTGATGCCGTTATCCGACTTGTCAACCTCATATCGATAAGATGACAACTCCTTAATCGTATTTACACACTTTGGATGAACAAATATCTTATATTCGCTTATCTTCTGTATGCCGTTTAATATACTGTCTTTGCCTTTAACGCTCGGCTGTATTCTGCTTATGCCAAGCCTTCTTAAATCGTCATTTGATTTAGGCTCTGCAGCATCGGCTCTTATTCGTTCCTTTGCAAAACCCTTTGAAATAATCATATTTGCTATATCGGAGTTAAGCATTTTCTTTTCGTAGTGCTCGTCATATATGAACATCTGCTTTGTAATGGGATTTAAAGCAAAGGCAATAAAAGCCGTAGGGTCGTTGGTATAACCGTAATCGAGTCCAAAGAACGATTGATATTGCCATTCTGTGTGGTCCTGCTCACCCAACTTATCAACGTCAAATGATAACGTTTCCCAATTCTCATAAACAAGACCCTCGGCAATACCCCACTCACCAAGACCGGCAACCGCATATTTTCTTGGATTCGTTTCCTTCATCATTTTAAAAATGTTGCGATCCGTATCATCGAGAAACTCGTTTATAAGATAATTGGTTGAATATGTCGAAACGTTTGCTTGTGGCTTGTCAAAAAACCTCTTTTTCAGCCAATGCTCTGCACTCCAAGGGTTAAAGGTTAAGGTTGTCTGCTTAAATAACGTGTTAGGAATGTTACCACGCGGAACAGATAGGTCCAGCTTGTCAAAGTCCGCCTCCGACTCTATCTCATAGGCTTCTTCAATCCACACCCAACAAAGATAACCTTTTGACACAGTGGTCGATGCAAGCTTCAAAACGTCATCAAAGCCACGAAACAATATCTTTTGCCCGGTGGGAATATACGTCATTTCCATAGGTGAAACGTTGCATTGCCAAAGGTGAGACACGCCAAGTTTTTCCATCGCCCACTTTAGCTGTGCAAATGTCGAATCACGATGAGTATTCATAACTGCACGAACAACGAGCAGGTTACTGTCGGGATATTTCATCAGACGATAGATATAATTTAAGGCGGTCGTGGTAGACTTTTTACTACCCTTACCGCCTTTAAGCACTCTGTATCTGTTTGTGTCTTTCCAAAAGGCACCGTAACCACCACCGATGATGTCGGGAAGATAAACCTTAATCGGCAATATCCTCATCCCCCGATATAAACACAACCGAACCGCCCTTGATGTCAACCGTCTTTTTGTCAATGAATCCGCCTGCAGCCCTTGCACGAAGCTCTGATGCTTTCAGGCGGTCTTTCATATCAAGAGCCTTGTCATTCATAACCTCCGTCCAAAAGCGGTTGATTTCCTGCATATTGGCAACCTCGTCAGCGTTAAGCAGCTCATCTCGGTCGGTTATTTCACTTGCCAACAGTTTAAGATTTTTTCTGCCTATGTTGTCGGCACTGTGGTTATTTTTAACGTTATACCCTGCAAGCTTGGCAGCCGCCGCAGGCGATTTGCCTTGCTTGTAAAGTAACACCCATTTCTTCTGTAAATCTGTCATTAACGCTCACATCCTCTCTTTTTAATCTCCTACCAAATCCCACCACGTTAGCACAACTTCTCTAACGCATTTTCTCAACATCCCAAGGTACACACTTAACAAGGGAAATTAAGACAAAAACAAAAGAGCAGACTATAAAATCTGCTCCTTTAATTGGGGCTTTAAAATTTAACCCCTTATCATATTACCACATAATTTGGGCAAAATGTTCCCATTTTTTTCCCAACTTTAATCCACAACCCCATACATAGCAATCGTAAATTTGTATAGTGCCTCGTCTTTGATTCGGTATATCGTTGATTTCTCGCAGAAAAGCTCTTCCGTCAATTTGTCAATATATCCGGGCATTCGGTGTATGTAGAAACCGTTTAAGATTTTCTGTTCACGTTCATCAAGAACACCTAAACCTCGGTTTACACGGTCTATCGCTCGACTTACATCTTTGAAGCTTGCCATAAGCTCATCCTTCAACACTATCGCATTAAGCCTTGAGTCCTCAATTCGTGAATGGTCACCTTGCGTTGGTATGCTGTTGGAAGCACCACCTAACGATGTAAGCCTGCTGTTAAGCTCTGCGATGCGGTCTTCAAGGTTAAGCCTTGCCATCTGCCTTGACAAATGTTTCTTCAGTTCATCAATAGCAAACTCCTGCCATATCATAGGTTATAATTCCTTCCTTTCAATAAAATATCTGTCTTTGTCCTTTTGTCGGTCAATGTAATCTTGTAAAGGTTGTCTTTCTTCACACATAGCAATTTGCTTGTTTCGATATGTTTGGCAAGTGCAATTTTTGAGCATCGGTTCTCTTACTATGTGAAACTCTTTATAATACAAGATATACATTGCTTTTCTCATTTCCTTTCATTTCCGACCTTTTCTCTTCAGCATTCTCTGCCGGGATTTAATGTCAATGTCATCAAGAATCGCCTCGACCTTATATTTCTTTTGCACCTGCGCCTTAATCTCTTCAACCTTTTTCTTGTAATCGGCATAAAGAGAACATTTGCCGTGGCAACCCTCACTCCGATTCTCGCACATAAAACATGGCTGCTTGATGTTTCTCACAGCGTTATAGGTTATCATACTGATATTAGTCCCCATCAGAGTCACCCTCCTTCTCAATTTGAGGAAACGAAACCTTGCCGATCTTTTCTAATAAAAAAAGCAATCTGCTCTTTCGCACCTATGATATCGTCTGTTTCGATTTCAACGGTGAATATGTATTTAGCCATTGTTCTCACCCACCAATTCTATGTATTTATCCACATACCACTTTGCTTTTTTAACATCCTCAATGCCGTTCTTTCGATTATGCCTATAAAGATATTTAAAAGCATTGCATAGGCAGAAGTTCAGCACCGCATCTTTGCCTTGTGTTTCAAGCATTACATCAATGCACTCAAATTTGCCTGTTTCATAATGCGAAGGATGGTTTACGTTATCAACAACAGTACCCGCATTAAAATTCATTGTTTTATCATCCTTTCCTAAATACCTTTTAACTTTTTCACAATTCAATATTCCAACACACTCGTTTTTGTCACACCAAGGGCAACAAGCTAACGATGCAATTTTCATTTCATTTTTTGTCATTTCTCATCACCCACCTTTAAGGCATTGAGCAAGGCATATAGGTTGTTCTACTATCATCCAATAAATCGGGGAATAATAAATTACCATCAACTTCGTATGTTTTAATTCCGTAATTCATTGCAATGCTTCTTTCGATATTGCAACCCTTGTAACAATCATTCCATTGAATACCAATAAAATAATCTGCCTCGGCAAGTTTCTGAATAGAATGTCCTAAATACCACAAAGCTTCGTTATTGTTCTTCGGTGGCTTGTGTTCTGTGTAGGTCGGTATGACTTCTAATTGCTCGTCAAAAACCAACTCTGCAATCTTGTGCATCTTCTCAATGCTCTTACAGATGTTTTCTTCTGTTCTGCCCTTCATAGGCACACTTATAAATAATTTCTTCATATTCATTCTCCTATCAATTCTTTCAAGAGTTTGTTAAGGCTTTTGGCTGATATTGCGTAATTTGTTGTTATCAACGCACCACTACATACAATCTCCGTTTTTTTAGAATTTTCTTTCACCTTTTTAATACACTCCTTGTATGCTTCGGCTGAAATATCACCAATTAAATTTTCATAATCTTCAAGTGTTCTTGTGTAAATTCTGCCTTTTTCCACTAACACACAAATTGGATATTTGTTTGAAACATCATTGTCAATTAACAATTTATTTTCTGCTCTCAACCTCTGCACTTTTCTTCGCCAATTTCGGTTTGATTTCTTCAGCCCTTTAATTTCCTTTTCTGCATTGTTCCACTGTTCAAGAATGTAGTCAATCGTTTCCAATTTGCTTTCAAGGAAAGTTGCAACCTCGCCCTTTAAAATAGCTTCGCAATTTTCTATTCCTTTATACGGACAATTGTCGCATTCTACTTGGTCTCTAAAACAACACTCAACACCTCTAACGATTTCATAATCGTAACGCAACACTTCACAATCATTCATAGTTATCTACCTTTCTCTTGTTTTAATTTTTCAATTACTTGGTGTCCCCAAAAAATTTCTTGGGTAAGTATACGGTTTGATTCTTTCAACCTCTCAATCTCTGCCTTTTGGCGGTTGATTAGGTCAAGAATTTCGTCATAAGACAAGTCGATATGTTTAAACTCGTTTATTCCGTCTTTTTTTATATCAACATTAGCGAAAACAAAACCTTTACCTACGCTATTAACAAATATCTCCAAAGCCTTTACAATCTCGTTATCGGTCATACTTATCACCTCAAACTTTCTTTTGGTCAATACCCGTGATATCGCAGAATATCTCAACATTGAAGTTTGGTATTGATTTAATAACCTTTTTGTTTGCCTTTGTCATACCATCCCACCAACGTCTGCAAGCATCTTCGTATGTATTGACTATTAATTCACCGTCAACTCCGTTCTCAGGTGTTTCAGCCTTGTTTTTCCACTCGGTTAAAGGAAAATCACTTGAACAAATGGCATCCCAATACTTTGATTTATAAAATTCACTCAAAGTCCAATCGGTCTGTATGTTAAAAATGCAGATTTTAGGTTCTTGATTACAGAACACTCCATTTGAGCCGTTGGTTTTGTTAAAAATACCACTGTTTCGGTCACCACTGTTTAGGTAACCACTGTTTCGGTAACCACTGTTTAGGTCACCACTGTTTAGGTCACCACTGTTTAGGTAACCACTGTTTCGGTAACCACTGTTTCGGTAACCACTGTTTAGGTCACCACTGTTTAGGTCACCACTGTTTAGGTCACCACTGTTAAACAATCCTGAGTTGCCGTTCGTTAAGCCTTTTGCAATCTTTAATTCATCACCGACAATTTCACGAACTATCCTGATGTGGTCACTACCACATTTATCATTGCTTTCGCAAAACTGCCCTAAAACTTCGATAATGCAATAACGGTTTTCATCATTCAAGCAAGAATAATAATCGTGTACCTTGCTTAAACCATCGCAGAAGTGAAACACCTTGTTGCTGCATAGGTCTTTTTCTGTAAGTTTATACCCATCAGGTAAATCAATCTTGTAATCTTTGCCGACTTCAAACTGATAACCTCTGCAACGTAAATCTTTGTCAAAACCTTTAATAAAAACTCTTTTGTTCATTTTTTATTACTCCTTTGTTTCTTTCAACTTCTTTTCCGCTTCCTCTTTGGTGAGGAATACTGTTTTGCCGAAATTGTCTATTAAAGCCACTTGAACACCATATAAATCTTCTGCTCTTATGCCATACGAAGATATAATGAAACGAGCAACCTTAAATTTTTCAATTCGGCTTCCGTTGGTTTTGCAAACCGTATCCCCCACCTTGCAAGGCGGTACTATAACACCGTTTGCTAAAAGGTGGTCGGCAACCTTTTCTTCCAATCCACCTAAATATTGCACTCTTGATATTAACTCTATCAGCCTATCACGCATTGCAATGCACCTCACATTCAATCATCGCCTTATATCTTTTGATTTGACACTCAAGACGATAAAGGTCAGGGTAATTATGATTTTTACCCCACCAATTAACTTGGCAAGTTCCTGCCACACCACCGTGTTCGGTATGGTCTTTAAGAATATTAAAAATCATCTTCACTCGTTGTCTTTCAAGGTTGTTCAAAACCTCAATCAGCCTATCTTTATCGGTCATTGTCTGCCCTCCTGTTCCACGAATCGATTGCCTTTTCTTCCGCTTCTTCTATGCTTATTGCAAGCGTATTAAACACACCAGCAACACAACCACAATCTCGGCAACCAACCGCCCTCACATTTCCTCGGTATTTTTTTAGCAAAAAAACAACATAGCCTTTTGCCGTTCCAATATTATTGCTCCCACAAAACGGACAAGGCTTTAATTTATCGGTCATTCGTATCACTCCTTATCCCCATTGTTCAGCCATTGCTTTAGCAATACCCGGGAATGTTTTACTTCTTATAAGCGACCGTTCTTCAGGTGTCTTTGCCGTTTCTTTCTTTCGGTCTTTTTGTCTATCCATTCTTTCCATTCCATTTCTGGCTGGTCCGTAATGATAGGAGTAAGCGGTTGTAGTCCTTTTAGCCATAGGCAAGTTGTCTTTGCGAAATTGTCACCGAACATCCAAGGATGTATTCTTTGCGTTGACGGTCTTGGAAGGTTGTACTTCTCTGCAAGGTCAGGAAAGTGTTGAGGTATGTAATCACCGCTTATAATTCCCACGGGATTTTCTATTGCCACCTTTTCGCAATCTGCGGTTAGAAATTGAGCAAAGAACTCTATACCTTCTCGTTGTCTGCCATCTGCTCTTTTCTTCTCGAAGTGTCTTGCTCCGCTTACCGCCAAGTGTGTGCAAGGTGGGAAAGCTATTATCAAATCCCACTTTCCCTCAATGATATGTGCTTGTCCGTCACAAGTTTTGAATGTGCATCGACCATTAAGCAATGGCAACACGTCTTGTTGTATATGCCACTCAGGATGACCGCCTGAACACTCTATAATGTCGCAAGAATATGCTTCGTGTCCTTTTTCTCTAAAAGCCTTGCAGACTACTTGGCTTTCTTCACAAGCTACTAACACTTTCATTCCCCCTGCACCACACTTCATACCTTCAACCTCTCAGCCAACTCGCGGATTCTCTTTTCGTACTCCTTGTACGGTAAATTCATATTCTGCAACTTGCGTTTCTGACGTTCGTATTCTTCCAAACGGATTCTATATGCTACTTTCTTCAATTAACTCAATCCTTTCTATGGGTGCCGTCACGATTGTATGCCGTCCGTCATAAAGGCAAAGCGAATGGTATAAAACGCCCTTTTCATCCTTCCACGCCTCATACCGTAAAACCTTGTACTTATGACCCTCATACATCACATAACGGTTTAAAACTTTCTTTACGTCTTCTTTTTTCATGCCATACCTTTCAGTTACACTTGTTACCCGTCTGTTACACCCAAGGTGTAACGTGATTTTCCGCAGTACAATGCGGTTTTTGAGCGTTTGTTACACTGTTACACCTTTTTTAAGGTGTCCTTATAAGGGGGTATTGTCGATTTTAAAAAAATATTTTTTTGTATTTATACATACCCTTTTTCGGTGTAACTGGTGTAACTGTGTAACATTTTTGTCACTTAAAATATAATATCGTCGTCAACATCCTGTAAAGTTGCCTCAATCGGTGTTTCAGGAAGCTTCAATACGTAACACCTTTGAAGGTGTCCGTCTTGCATTCTTACCGGCTTGGTGGCTTTCTTATTGGCCTTATCGACCAACAAAACACCTTTTTTTACCGCCCAAGCTGTAAAAGCCTTAAGACTGAACCCACCCGACTGACACATTCTGCTTATAATATTGCCCAAAATAGCCACACACTCACCACCTACACGGTCACTCATATACTTACCCCAAGTCTCGCCAAAACTGTCACCACGGCATTCTATAAATTTAACCGAATTAACCGACACTTCACCGAGTATGTATTCATAACACCTTTCGTTCTCAGATAACGTGTTTTTATCCGTGAGCGTTTTTTCCAAATCTCCAAAGGAAAGATATACCCCATCTTTAAAAATGTAATCGGTGGCGATTTTGTCAGCCGTGAGCAATGCGGATAAGCTTCTTAACTGCTTGTCCTCGTATTCATCGGTTTTAATTTGGTTGAAAATTTCTTGTTGTATTTCCAAAACCTTATCAAATCCCAACGAATCTATAACATTAATAAACATCGGACCTGCAAAACCGTAGTTTGATTTAAGTAAAGCCGCAGCCGATTGTCCGTCAGGGAAAATATCCCCATCGTCCATTTCATATTCAAGCAAACGGTTTACGGCACCGCCCTGTAATTGGTCTGTTATTATGGGCGATTCACCCGAACAAATAATTGTGTTGTTCCACGTGGTCTTGTAGGCAAGTCCTAATTTAACATTACTGCGTTCTTTCCCTTCACCTGAGGCTAACTGATATATCAGCTGAGAAAAATCGTCTCTCAAGCGTTTTCGCACTTCTGCGGTATCGTCAATAATAAACGGTAGATGGTTTAAAAAACCTGCACGTGCCTCAAAAGCAGGTATGGTACTGTCAAACTTGGAAATATATTTACCTATTTCGGGGTCGGCCCAAATAGATGCCGCCAACATACAGCAAATAGATTTACCTCCGCCGGTCTTGCCCCAAACATTGAACCAAAACGGTAACAATCCGCACGGCTTTAATAAAACACTGGCAAAGGATGCCGCCATGACCGCTCTCGGTTCAATACGTGTGGATTTGCGGAGTTCCAAAACAAAATCCATCCACTTCTTAAAATTGCCACTATTTGAGAGTGTTGCAAACAACGAATCAAAGCGACCGTCCTTATCAAACTCAAGGTCCGAAGTATACGGCACAAAACCATCCTCAGACCATCCCATTTTGGCCGTAGCTCTCACTTCGGGAATGATATCAAAATTAAGCATTTCAACATCCGACAGATATTTGACAAGGTTTTTTGCTGACTCTGAATTAACAGCAACACCTATATCAGATAAATCAACAATCTTGTTACGACTCGATATGATACTTTTCCGCACTATTTGTTCATTCCAACGTCCCGAACGGTAAAAAGCAAGTTTGACCTTTTGTGTGCCTTCCTCAACATTGGTAATTATTTGAATAGGTAATATCGGGTGCGGACAAGCGTAACGGTCACTGGTAGCAGCTGAAGGATTTTGAATACCTCTCATATCTGCTATCCAATGCCCACAATTTAAAACCGGATAATCACAGTCCGCAAAATTTGTAACATGCGAATCGGCACTGCCGGACGGCTTTACAACTACTGCCTGAGCTTTTTTTAACTCCTTTTCAGCAATTTTAAAGAGAGACACCATTCTTGCCTTGGATTCTTTTCCGAAATCCGAAGCACGGTCAATAAGACGAAACTTCATTTGCTCTCGCGTAAGTGCATCTGGTTCATCCATAACCGAGTTGATAATATCATCCGAAAACAGTTCATCCTTAGAAATTTCACAGTAATTTATCAAGCCAACATCCTCCCTTCAAGTTTTGCTATTTCTAATTCCGCTTGCTCAACGGCGTTTTGTAATTCTGCCTTACGACACAACGCTGATAACCAACTATCCGATGCAACATCATCAGGTGATAATGGTTTTAGTCGTTCTATTGTTGTCTCGTTTACTTCAAAAGCTTCAAGTGCTAAGTAGTATGTGTCCCAAGCCTCCGAAATCTTTCGGGTTTTATCCTCTGCGGCTCTTTTGCGGCGGTTGGTGGCTCTGTACCCGGAAAAGGATAATTCACCGCCGAGACGTTTACACGCTTCGTTAAACCCAATGTTTTCAATACGAGCAACAAAATCTATAACGTCCCCGTGAGCTCCGCATCCAAAACAATGATATGTACCGTCCGCATAAACCTTAAACGAACCCGTTTTTTCATTGTGGAAAGGGCATCCGGCATAGCCCTTTTGATTCAGTTCTATGCCGTATTCCCTGACTTTGTCCGCTAAAGGATTAGCAGTCCTTATTGTTTCAACATCGTATTTCACATCTGCAACAACTCAATTATTCGTTTTCCGGTACTCCGCTTGTCACAAAACAAAAATTCAACGTTATAGTTCTTTTGTATAGTCGAAAGTATTTTATGTAACCTTTGACCCGAAACTGCCAACGGTGATGTTTTAAGCCTTGGATTATTCCACTCGGCAACATCTTCAAGCGTTTTGATTTTACCGCCATGTTCTACAAGAAATATCAGTTTAATTCCAATATCATTTGCCTTTTTTATCTCGGCAATAAAACGGTCGTGCTGTTGACAAACATTTCCACAAACCTCAAAAAGGTTTTGCTTGCGGTCGATAATGAGCCTCGGATTATCAAAGCTCATATAATCCCCAACATAGAGCTTTGATGAAACGTGTTTAACGCCTTGTCGGTCAAACTCCTCCAAAATCTTAATAACAGCTCTCTGTTTCTCTCTTGTATCTATTTGTATTTCCATAAGTACACCTCATCAAAACGGCAGGTCGTCATCGGTACCGACTTCGGTAAAATCATTCGATGCAGCAGCAACCGAAAATGAATTGACATTGTTTTCAGGGTTTATATCCATAGACGGCTTTGTATCGGATTTTCCACCGCAAAACCAAACATGGTCGACCGATACGCTGGCAGATGTTCTCTTTTCACCGTCTTTTTCGTATTTGTCAAAACGAATACTTCCCTCTACAAGAATTTCCTTGCCTTTGGCAAAATACTTGTTAATAAATACCGCCGATTGCCTCCAAGCCTTGCACGGTATAAAATCGGTCTCAGACTCTTTGTCTTTACCTACATAACGGTCAACCGCAATCGAAAAATTGCAATATTCTACACCCGTACCTGTGTTAGATAACTGGGGGTTGTCGGTTAATCGGCCTTTAAGAATAACCTTATTCATTGATATACTCCTTGCTTTCGGTAGGTTTAGTCAAAACCTTTGTCATTTTGCAGTAATCACATTTACCGCAACGCTCAGGTTCTACGATACCCTTTTTGACAGCATCGTAAAATGGCACCTTTTTCTTAAACTGCTCCAACTCATAGTCAAGCAACTCGTCCGATATATGTACAACGTCTATATCGGTAACCTTTTCCTTGGTTGCCGCTGCAAGATAAAACGGCAGTGTAAGACCTGTATTCTGCCTTACTATCTCACGATATATAGCACCCTGCAGGTCATATTTCCACGCCTCAAACCAAGGCAAACGACCTTGTTCAGGCTTGTATATCGGCTCAAAATCCTTCATTATTTTGAGGTCAACTATTTTATCCGGGTGCAGACTGTCAACCTTTATCTTGACCTTTACACCTTCTATTTCGCCCGTCATTATAACTTGGTCTTCACCCATCAGATGTTCCATAAATAATGGGTCTCTTTCGATACGGGCAATAATCTGCTCTGCCTGAATGTATTCAGATTTAAGGGTTCCGTCACGTTTGAACAATTCCGGGTGCTGTGCCTTGAAAAGGTCAAGAGTACCGCTGAAATGTGCATCGACATAACTTCCTACAAGCAACGCTGTTGATTCTTCACGAATATATTCTCCGTTAATCTCAGCCATTGCTCTTGCCGGACACTCCTCAAAAGTCTTAAACTGTGAAACCGACATATATTCCATGTCAGCCTCACGGCTGAAATAATTTTCATTCGTTAGAATCATTTTGCACTTCCTCCTTTTGCTTTTTAGCCTCAACTGCACACTTAGAGCAAAGCTTCATACCGTAGCCCTTTTCGGTATATGCTGCCAACTGTTCCGGTGTCATTCCGTGTGCGGCGGTAATGTCCGCACCGCATTTCTCACACTTAGGCAACGGCTCGGTGCGCACCTGTGGCAATTTATCCCTCACTCTTAAAGCCTCAACAATTTCACCAAAGGCCTTTACTTTCTCAACACCAATCTGTATTTTGTGACCGTTCCATTGTTCAATATAAGGGGTATTAAGAAGCTTGGTTATCATCTTCATGTTTGTAGCATTGAGTATCATCGGCTTAACACCACGTTCAACAAAATGGCAAACCGTACATTCTTCCTTCTTACCGTCAGGTCCTACCACCATTTCATTGCCCACCGTTCCAATGGTGAGTATCATGTCTTTTCCGTCCTCTATCGAATAAGCACCTAAGTAATTAGGATTAGTCAACTTTTTCCAATGTGTCATATTTACACTCCTTTACAGTTCGGTAACGATAAGTTCATCGTCATTTGTGGTTCGTGTTGCAATAAATTGGAGACCCTTTTCACGGCACTTTGTATACAATTTTTCACGGCTTGCATCGTCCAGTTTCTCAGCACCGTCTATTAGAATTATCTGCAGACCGCTTGGATTGGATATTGCAATGTCAACACACAACTCCAAAAGCTCGCCATCAGAACGGTTTGAAATAGGAAGACCGTTTATAAGCGGTATTCCGTTTTCAACGGTGAGGCCTTCAACAGGCAAGGTTGCGGTTTCGAGTATCTTACCCGGGAGGTCACGTGCAAGCTCAATCTTTCGGGTAAATTCATCCGAACGGACTTTAAGCTCGTCAAGTTCCGAAGACATCTGCTTCATTCGTCTATATTCGTTAAGGTGCTTTTTCATTGCATCGGCTTCGTTAATTTCTGCCTGCAGTTCCGCAGTGGGAAGAAGTTCAAGGTTGGCGTACTGCTCGGCAACGCCCATATCGGCATTGAGCTTGGTCACCTTAGCTTGATGGTCAGCATCTATAACCGAAACTTTATCCTTTAATTTATCGTCAAGGGTACTGAGCTTGTCCTCGGCGGCGATAATTTCAGCTTTAAGTCTTGCAATAAGTGAATTGAGGTCATCCTTTTCCGAAGCAATTTGCTGAGCCGCGGCGGTTACAGCGATTTCTCGTTCTGCCTGCAAACCTCTTAATTTTGCAGTATGCCCTTCAAGAAAACTTTTTGCACGCTCAATTTTACTGTTGTTGTCTTGGCGTTTTACCAATTCAGCATATTTTGCACCGATGTCGTAGGCCTCCCACTTTTCGGCTTGATATCCCGAAGGAATATCCTTCGCAATGTCGGCAATAAAAGCCTGCTTGTTTCTAATCTCTCGGTTTACGTCTTGGCGGCTTTGAAAATATGCACCGTTTTCAGCTTGGATATCATTAAGCACCTGCAATATGTTCTGCTCGTAGTTGACACCTTTGGGAATCTCACCAAACCAACCGCGGATGGTTTCCATATCCCAATCATATTCAATAAGGTCCAATATGGCACGGTTCTGCTCCTGACGGCTCATCTGTGTGAACTCTACCGGGTTAAGCTGTAACGGAGTGAATATTGTTTTTAAAAAAGTTTCAGGTCGCATAACGTTGGTGCCGTTATCCTTAACAGAGGCAAAATCCGCCTTGTTTGTACGTTTCTTTCGGTCAATCATAAGCCCGGTGTCGGTCTCTACGATTATCTCGCCCTCAGTCTCACCGTTTTTGACAACAAGGTCTCTTCGGCTCGAATTGGTAAGAGCATATCTGATAGCATCCAAAATACTTGTTTTACCGGCTCCTTTTTTACCGATGATTTCTATATTGTTTCCGTCAAGTTCAATTTCCGAAATACCGAAAAGCGACTTGATTTTAATTTTGCTGCATTTCATACTTGCATTTTCCTTCCTTCTGTGTTATAATAAATAAATAATTTTTTCTTGTTGCCGTCTTCGGAATTGCCGTTCCGAGGCGGCTTTTCTTATGCGATAAAGTCTCGGTACTTTACCGTAATGTCGGTTATAACTCGTTGGTAATTCAACTCCTTTCGGTATATTTCCTTCTCAGACTCGGCACGTTTCAACTGCTCCTGCAGATACGTTATGTAGCCTGCAATTCCGCAAGCAACCAATATCGAAACACCGAGAAAGATTAAAAACAAAATCATTTCACCCAACTAACTCACACCCTTCCTCATAACTTCAATAATTTCGTCATTGCTTATTCGCAAGGTCCCAATAATCGCAGCGAACTCGTCAACACTGAGCCTTTCGGCAGGTGATTGCAAACGGTATCGCAAAGCTCGTTCAGCTATGCACAACGTCTTTGCAAGCGTATCTTTAGAAATACCGTACTCAATCATCTTGTGTTCGATAAGTCCACGAAGACTTTTAGCCCTACGTTCAAGAGCATTTTGTCTGCGTTCCTCGGCAGTAAGTAAAACTCTCGGCATTTTTATGCCCCCTTTCAGTTGTCATCGTGCTTGCAATAACTCCACCGCCGTAGACAAAAATCGTGGAGTGATTGTGTTTGTAAAAAGTATTTTTGAATGGAAGAAAAAATGAAGATGAAGATGAATATTTTTTAAGGAGCTTTTCGTTTCCATCCACGGCAGCAGAGGTACTGCAAGCACTAAATTAAAGTTAAGAGCGTTCTGCTATAATCTCGTCAATAGCCGCCATAATTCGCTCCTCGGCTTTTTTGGGAAAGTATCTTCCCGAAAGAATTAAGTTAATGTGTTCTCTGCGAACACCAACCTTTTTGGCAACCTGTTCCTGCGTTATCTTATTGGAACGCATTTTTAAAATTGCCTCACCAATCCACTTGTCCAATCAAATCCTCCTTTGTGCATTTTTATATTGACAAGCACACAAATGTGTGATACACTATGTTTGCAAACATATTTGTGCTGGCCGGCTCAATTTAGTTTGCAGCTAAAAACGGAGGTGATGCGTTATGAAGAAACTTATTGAGTTTCTTATGATGCACTTCCGTTCCACCGTTCGGATCGCCATTCTGAACAATTACTGATTGACGGGTCTGATGTGTACTACAATCAGTAAGACCTATGACAAAGGGGGATTACTACCTCTGCCGACCACCTGCCATAGTAGTCAAGTGCTTGATAGGTCTTGGTGGGAAAACGCATCCGTGGTATCGGGGCGGAGTAATACGCTCCTTTGCCACGTCACATCAAGTGCAAACACACATCTATGTACTTGTCTGCCCTCTCCCAAGGGACAAGTGTATTATATCGCACATTTGTTACCTTGTCAATAAGAAAAAGTAACATTTGTTAGGTTTGTATGTTTGCACAAAAATACAGTGGCATATTTGTGCCATTTGATAAGAGGTGCATAATGGACATTACATTAGAACGAATTATTAAAGAGTTAAAGCTTCAAAACAAAAAACAGATAGACTTGACGAATTTTTTAGGTGTAACTCACAACAATTTTGGAAATTGGAAAACAGGTCGCAACACGTCATACCTTAAATACATTCACGCCATAGCGCAGTATCTTGATGTATCTGTGGAGTATTTAAAAGGTGAGACCGACATAAAAAAACCGCCCACCGAGAATGGTGAACGGTTTGACGAAATATATGAACTTGTAAAGGATTTTGACGAGTCTGAGAAAATGGCACTCAAGGCGTTCGTTGCAGGGTTAAAAGCCAATCGCAAACCTCAATGAGCTCATCGTCTGTGAGGCCTTCCAAAATTTCCTGCAGTTCCGTCCTGCTCATTTGCTCGTTAAGCTGTTTTACTTTTTTCGAGGTTTTAAACTTCTTATTCATTGGTGTTGTTCCTTTCGAGAAGTGGTTTTTGAAACCGAATCTTTGACTAAATTGTAAACAGTTTTTTAACAAAAATCAATAAATGAAATTGCGGTTTTACGCGATACTTTTGCGGATAAAAAAACCGATTTTTTGTCATTAAAATACGAAAATAACTGTATTTGATGAATAAATATACCATAAGTTAGGAGAAAAATACCATGTATAGGTGCAGACTTGAGGAGTTAAGAAAAGAAAAAGGCTTAACCAATAAAAAATGGTCGGAAGAAAGCGGAGTTTCGGTGGATACCATCTCTCGCATAATTCATCCCGAAAATCCCGAAAAGGATTCACCTCGCATCAACACGCTTGAAGATTTATGCAAACCTCTCGGGGTAGAGCTTTGGGAAATCTTCTATTTGGGTGACCGCAGCTTCGTTTCCTTGCAATCAGAGATTATTGCTCTTAAAACCGAACACGATAATTTGGTAGCGGAAAATGCTGTTTTAAAAACACAAGTGGAAACCCTCCGAGAGAAAAACGATGCTCTCAAAGACCAAATAATAGACGTGCTATTGAAAAAGTCAATTGATTAGTGCGGTATATTCAAAATATCAAAAATACTGTCCGCAAAAACGGACTTGTCGAACATTTGTTCGGTTAAATTTAAAGGAGGAATTATAATGTTAAGGTTAATTAAAAACATCGGTTTACATACGCTTGCAATAATATTGGGAATGTTAGTAGATGCTATTGTTTATACAATAGCCGGGTATTTACTGATTGATTTAATTGGCTCTATTCCTTTGATTGCTAATTTAATAAGTTATCCTGTTGATTATAGTTGGTATGCATTAGTCACAGTTTTTTCAGCTTCGGCATTTTCAGGAATTTATGTATGTTATAAAATATGTTCTATTTCTAAAACTAAATATAATTATGGTTTAGCAATTTATGGCATAATTTATATCATAGATTTTATTTCAAGAATGGTAGAATCGTTTTCTGAATATGGCTTTTCTTTTTCAGGATTAATAATGTTTTTAATTATCATTTCTATATATTTGTTTGGGTCAATTCATTATCTTTTTGTAGAGGAATAATATGAAAAAATCGATTGCATATTTTCTGTTTTTCACCTTGTTAATATTGACATTGAATTTATCTGCTTGTGGTAGCGATATTGAAGAAACAGAAAGTTTATCTGATAATAGCCCTGTTGTATACGTCACAGAAACAGGCACCAAATACCACAAAAACAACTGCTCCTATTTATCTAAAAGCAAAATCGAGATAACACTTGAAAAGGCCCAGGACAAAGGATATACTCGCTGTTCAAAATGCAAGCCACCAAAAGAATTGTATTGAAGGTATTATTATGAAAGATGAAAATAGAGTTATAATAGGTTCATTGATTATAGTGCTTATTGTTATAGGTGGGTCTTTTTTGATTGGCCATTTACTTTCTGTTTCTCTATTAAAAATTCTTAATGTGTGGCTAACTTTTGGGGCACTTACCGCGTTGTGGATTGGTATTGAAAAAATGTGCGAATCAGAATTCGGTGCCGGAATGGTTTTTATGGGAGCTGTTGCAGCATACATTATTTATTGTTTTATATAAAGGAGTGATATAATGCCCACAGCAAAAAAAACAAAAAGCGGTTCTTGGAGAGTTCAGGCTGCCAAAGTGATAGACGGTTGCCTTGTAAAAAAAAGCTTTACCTCAAAAGACAAGCGTACGGCCGAAAAAAATGCTCTTGATTGGCAAACCGATATGGCAGAGCTTTTAAATGACACCGATTTAACACTTGAAAAAGCCTGCGCCAAGTTTTTAGAATTAAAATCAAACCGTTTAAAACCAAGTACAAAGGTGGCTTACCAAAAATATCAACGTAATTATTTCAAAGGTTTAATGTCATATAGAATCGATAAAATAACCAAAAACGATGTAAACCGCGAAATAAACAAGATGCTTGAAAAGTTATCACCTAAAACTGTCAAATGCGCGGCAGCTTTTTTCTTGACCGTTATTGCTTATTTTACCGAAAAACATCTTGATGTAGAAATGCCGAAAAAAGAAAAGAAAATATATAGCACACCCGATGAAGCAACGTTGTTTCAAATCATAAACGCTTCAAAAGGAACGGATATTGAAGTCCCGGTGTTGCTTGCCTCTTGGTTAGGGCTTCGACGTTCAGAAGTGTGTGGTTTGAAATGGGAAAAGGTATTTGACGATTACGTTATCATAGATAACGCCATAGTGGTTAATAACGGCAAAGCAGACGAAGGAACACCTAAAACTGCAAGTACAATAAGAAAGGTGCTTTTGCCGAAATATATAAAAGACGTGTTGGACAAACTGCCAAGAAAGACAGAATACGTAGTCAATATGCACTATGCCACTATCGGTAAGCACTTCAGTAAATTGCTGAAAGATAATAATTTACCATATTGCCGTTTTCACGATTTGCGACACGCCAACGCTTCTTTAATGCTCAAGGTTATGCCTAATAAGTATGCGATGGAACGTGGCGGTTGGGAAACCGAAGAAGTGTTGCAAAGCATTTATCAGCAAACATTCAGTAAAGAACACCTTGAATATTCACAAAAATTTAATGATTATTTTGCTCAAAATGTGCTTTCAACTTCACTTTCAACTTCACTCTCAAGAAAAAAATACCGATTAAAACGGCGCATATAGACACTTTATACGAGAGTTCAAATCTCTTCTACTCCGCCAAACAAAAAGTCCGCAGAAATGCGGACTTTTCTTTGTTTTCTAAGGCTCACGGCACTTTTTCTATTGCAAAAATTTTGCAAAAAATTACAAAAAATGGTCAAAAAAACCGTTATTTTTCCTTGCAACTTCACTTTTTACTTCACTTTTTTATTGACAAACAAACACACCCCGAGGCTATTGCCCCGAGGTGCTTTTTTATTATGCGTCTTTGAGCATATCAAGGGCCATTTCAAGAGCCTCTCGTTCTTCGGGAGTTGCATCCTTCATCATTTTACCGAGTCGCTCATACATATAGTCCTTTCCATCGTGACGGCTGTATCTGCGGTTGCTGTATACGTCACCCGGTCTTGCGTTATAGCTCATACCGTCATCACGGCTAACATATCTGCCGTTAGCACCACGGCCTCTGCGATAACTGTCACCGTCATCGTAGCTCATACCACGGTCTTGGCTATAACCACCTTCGTCCATTTGCTCCATTTTGCAAAGTCTGTAAACAATTGCAATAAGCTTATAGGCGGCATCAATAGAAAGCCTGCCGGACTTAGACATTTCTTTAAGCTCTTTTTCAAACTTTTCTTTTAATTCGGAAATGTATTCCATAGTAATTTACTCCTTTCTTATGCTACACGCTCTATAATAAGGTTGGCATTTTGTACGTTTATAGGCTGCGTGCTTGTGTTTTCAACTGTAACGGCAGTGCAGCATCCTCTCGGAACGTCAATAAAAACAGAAACGTAAACGTTTCCAAATTCGTCAACGGCCGCAGGCGTAACAATTGCCAAAGCACTTGCTTGAGGCTCTCCCTCAATTGCCAAAGCAATCGAAATTGCCTCAACGGTACCACCTGTAGGAACAGAAATATTTGCTCCGAAAGAAGCCTTATATCTTGCGTAGCATTGATTGGTTACACCGCGAAGATGGAACACGCCCGAGCCGTCACGATGTGAAACATAACCTTTTTTGCACGGAATAATTGATTCCGTAAATATAACATTCTGCCCTGCTGCAACAGTTTGCAAGGCAACGGCCGTATATTCAGCCATAATTATCATCCTTTCTTAATAAAAATAGCGGTGAGGTTTTACCCCCACCGCGTTTAACATAATCGGCACATTACCACCGAACATTTCGCTCAAGGGGCGAAAAGTAGTTATTATTCAATTAGAAACCGCCACAACCACAACCATTACCAAATGTCACATTGGCATTGTAGCAACAGTTGGGGTTAGGTACCACATAAGCAGGAACGGGGTTGTCACGTCCAAGTCTGCGGATGAGTTCTGCTGTCTGAGCTTCCTGATTTGCTGTGATAAATGCGTTCTGTGCAGACTGAGAAGCAGCAAATTTGAGCGACTGATTCTCTGCGGTAAGAGTAGCAATCTTATCCTGAGTCAAGAAATCAAGGATTGCTCTGCTGTTGGCATTGGCATTGTCGATTATGTCACGGGTATTGTTATACATTGCGTGACGGGTCTCGCAAGCCTCCTGACCCACAGTGTACTTAACGTCAGCAATTGCCTGTTTGGTGGTGCAGCAGCAATCGGATATCTGATGAGAGATATCGCAAAGGCCACGGTCTACACCATGGAAACCGTTGGTTATAGTGTTGTTAAGTGCATAGGTGCTGTCTGCCAAGCCGTAGGTTTGGTTATCGAGCTTGCTGATAAGGGTCTGTTGGTCAACTGCGGCACGGACATCAGCCTGGGTAGCGCAGGGTGCGCCACAACCGCCGCCGAAGCCACCGCCGAAGCCGAAGCCACGTCCACCCCAACCGAACAAGAGAAGTATTACAATCCAAGCCCAATCGTTGCCGTTGCCGAACATACCGCCGTTGCCATAGCCACCGTTGGTGCTATCTCTACCAACTGCATAGCCTGTTGCAAAATCATTTGAATTATCCATCATTATATTTTCTCCTTTATAAAATAGATTTATTATAAATCAAGCCGTACGCTCTTGATTATAACCTTAATTTCTGCCCATCATCTGTGCGACTTGTTGGGCAATTTGCGAATATTGGTTGAACTCCGCCTGACTCATCTGCCCTGAATTAAGCAACCGTTCAACCTCTGCACGAGGGTTTATATTTGCAAATTGTCTTTTAAACGCCTGTGCTTGTTTGATTAAATCACTAAATTGATTATTGTTTCCAAAAGTATTAAATAAAGGGTTAGTCATATTATTCATCCTCTTTCTTTGTGGGTTTTGTTGTTTTTGGCATTTGCTTGTCTTTTAATTCCTCATACATAGCCAAAATGTCGTTTATTTTGCCCTCTAATGCGTTTAATTGCTCTTTGGTGGCAAATTTATCTCCACAAGTGCATTTGTGTGTTGTAGGGGTGTTTTTGGGCGTTTCTTCGTCAACATCAATCAACTTATATTTTTTGAATGTTGGCATACCTGCTCCATCCGAACTTTTTATATACATTGCAGAAGAACCTTTATCAAACATTGGCACAACATTGTTCGGTGCAACAAGATAATTTTTTGCTTGTTCCTCATTGTCAACCCAAATCAAGCCGCCGTTCGATTGTATCGGTTGCTGAATGGGTTGCATCGGCATTTGTTGGTATTGCCCTTTGTATTGCCCTAATGCGTCGGGAACTGCTCCGTTTTGATACTGCGGATAATAACCGCCGTTGTAATAAGGTTGATTGTAAGTCATAATTTAATTCTCCTTTTTATAAAAATATATTGGCGTTTCATCGCCTGACATCCAAGTGTCATAGATGCATCCGTCCTCAATAGTGACACAATGCGTCCCTGTGCCAATAACATAAATGCCCTGCGGATATTCTTCGCAAAAATCGTTTATTGTGTAACAATCAAGACATTCAGCTGCTACAATGTGCCTTGAAAAACCTTGCATTTTTGTTAAATAAGTGTCCCACACTTTGTTCGAGCTTGGCAAATCACCCATAATATACCCAAGCAAAGATAATTCAATATATGTTTCTTCCCAAGATTGATTAAGCGCTTTTGATATTGCCCTTATAACACAATCACCAACACGTTTATTCCGGGGATTTGCGTTGTATTCAATAAATTCTGCCACAGTTCTCGCCCTTTCTGCTTGTACTGTAATCATTGTAAAACAAAATCGCTTTGCTTGTGGTTCAATAAAGGTTCATAAAAAGACCAAAATAAAAAAGCAGGGTAGCTTTTACACTACCCTGCTTTAGAAATATATCGAATAATTTTTTGCTCTATTCTTTTTTTGCGGCGTTTGAATGTCGATACGGAAATATTAAGCTCTGCAGCAATATCAAATCCATACCAACCTCTGCGAAGAAGCTTCACCACTTCAATTTCATCGTCAGTGAATCCGCAGTTTTGTTCAAACAAATCCCATTCATCTTTAAAAAATTTCATTTAACTCCCTCAATTTGCCGAGGGATAGATGCTGTCATTTAAACAAATAGGCAATAGTAATACACCATAACACCAAAACTATAATAAGTAAAATAACCAAAATTCTGTTTTGCCGTAAAAGTTTATTTGATAAACACCATTCCTCGGAGTGACGTATATCATTAATTGCCTTTCGTTTGTTTTTCACATTCATCACCTTTCAATAAAACAAATTAAAAATGATTTTTATCTGTCGGATTGTTCACAATGCCGAATGCAACAAGCACAGGCAACAGTACGTTAAGAAGTCCGTCCACGGTGTCGGAAATGTCTATACCTGCAAATTCCTTTACGCAGAACACAACCAATGCGCCGATCGAGAGCCATACCGCCCAAGACTTAAAACGGTTTAAGAAGTTCTTCATTACTTTACCCCCAATATCTTTTTCCAAGTGTTTTTGCCTACAACACCGTCGGAAGTAAGCCCCATAAGTCCCTGCCACTTCTGTACGGCTTTTTTTGTATTAGCGCCATACTTACCGTCAGCCTCAATTCCAACGGCTCTCTGCACGATTTTGGTAAGATTTTTGTACTTGTAAATAATGCGCTTCTTGCAGATTGCCTTTTCAGCAACCGCTTCGCATTCAGCGCCCCAAATTCCGTCAGCACCGCTTTTGAAATCAAAGCCATCAGCAATAGCAGCCTTCTGCCATTCTTTGATATTTTCGTCTGTATTGCCACCGAAAGTGTCAACCTTAATTTGCTTGTCGGTTTTCCAAAAACCTTTCTTGGTGCGAGTATCGATGTGACAGCCCCAATCATAAAGACCGATGCCTTTAACACCTATGCTTTCACAATATTTTGCGACCTCAATTGGAGCAATACCTTTAACGTTGATATCTGCTGCCATACCTTCAAGATGTTTGGATTTAGAAGCACCGCCAACCGCTTTGTTGTGGTCTTTGCAACGATAACCCGAATTTATAACAACGGCAACACCGAAGTTAGCACGAATCATCTGCAAAAATCCTACAAGGTCGCTGTCAATTTTTGTGATTCCGCAACAATGCTTGCCCTTGCAATCAAACTCGGTTGATTTGAAATTTTTTGAAAGCTGTTTAGCTTCGCCTTTTGTGTATTCCTTAATCATTATTATCCTCCTATTCGTGAGCCTGCTGATTTAGGTATTTATCCAATTTCTCTTTAGCAAGCGGAACAGTGTGGTTTGCTCCAAGCTGTTGAAGACCGTCCAAACAAGCAGATAAAGCATAACAAACAAGGCAGTTTTCCTCTTTAAGCCTATGAACATCGGCTTCGTGATGCTTTTTTATTTCCGCTATTTGTCTGTCTTGGTCACCTTGCTTAAGATACCATTTATGTATTTTTAGTATCAGACCGAGAGCAGCTCCCAACACTGATACACCACCGCCTATTATGGCAATGGTTTGCCAAGTGATATACATTGGATTTATACCTCCGAATACTTGTTTTTATTGTCGATTTCGGTTTGAATTTCGGATAAATCCATATCCGAAAGCACACCTTTTTCATACCAACCAACAGCATTGAGAATCACTTGGTAATCAGCCATTTTTCCAACGGCGTCCAAAAGACCTTTTTTGATAAATTCTGAAAGATTAAACATTATACATTACCTCCTAAAGATATTAAAGCATTGGTTAATTCGGCAAAAGCCTTGTTTATATCACGGTTGTACTCCGCATCAATCGTCACACCCTCGGTATCGGTTGTTAGAATCGTGGTAGGATAAGCACTCGGCACAAGCAAAGTTCCGTCTGCGTTCGGTGTATATTCCGTTTGCTCAACGTATGATTCATATTTGTTAGTTGAAAGCTTTTTTAACTCAATCATTGGTCGTATAATTAAGTTATTATACGTTTTTCCGGAAGCCGGGGAAGCCATATATATATGACGAATTGTTGTTGCTTCGGAAAAATTTGCAGCACCACTTTTAAATGATATGTCACCGTTTTTTGTTCCACAATATATTGTAAAATCGGTATCGCCAAAAGTAGTACCTATATATTCCCCAGCAGGCAGTGTTATAGTGGGGGCGTTATATCTAAAGTAATAAACGCTTTTACCAGTTCCGTCATTTGTACCGTTTACGGTTATTGTACCGTCACCATTATCGGTAAATGTTACCCCTCTTGACTTATTGTCATAAGGAATATAAGGATAAGGCAAAAGATTTTTACCGCTTCTTGTAACGGTAACACTCAATTCAAAAGAACACGCATAAAGGTTTAACGAGTTACCTTCAAAACTTTCACCATTGCAGCTTACACCAATTATCTTGGCGTTTTCTTCGATGTCATAACTTGAAACATCAGTACCGTTATAGCTTATATAAATCTTGCCATTTTGAATACAACAATAAACCTCGCCACCGGCACTACTGCAAGCATGAAACGTGCGATATACCGTGCCGTCGGTTACAAGCAACCCTGCCGAAGTACCCGAAAAAGACGGTATATTCACATAAAGGTCGGTGCGATTGCTTACGGGAACGTATCCCTGATAAACCGAGAACGAACCAAGTGAATCCTCGTTTTGCCAATTGTGATTCTTTATGCCTTCGTCCCAAATCTCGGCAACGTTGCCCAACAACTCACCTTTTGTAAAG
>JAZORX010000281.1:0-3747 GCA_045656845.1 Acutalibacteraceae bacterium
GAATGGTATAATGAAGTTGACAAATTCAAAATTGTCGAACTAAATAATAAAACATTTAAGTGCAATGGGATATGAAATCCTGTTGCACTTTTTCTATTTTTAGGAGGTTTTAATGAAACAATCAACACTTGAAGATTTATACTACGGCAACATAAACCCTTGTAAAATAAGCTTTGTGAGTGGGCTTGAATATAATAAATAATTCGCATAAATATCCCTATGGTCGCCAAGAATATCTGTCACCGTCGTCAAGACGATGTTTTTATAGTGGATTTTTTGATGTTGATGTGATATAATTCAGTTCGATAAATAAGAATTTGTTGAACCGGGTAAACCGCACAAACTCTAATTACTTGTATAAATGAATATACCCACATAAAGAAGGGACCAAATAATGGCAGGTGTATATATCGGAATTATTCTGCTTTGCCGTATAGTTCAGGCTCTGTTCGGCAAACGATCAAGCAATGAAATCAAGAATATAACAATGCTCGTCGGAGACAATGCATTTAAAAATACTGTTTCATCAGTTCTCGGACTTGCCCTGATAATTGTTGCAGGTAACGGATTCAAAGCCGATTTAAGAACAGTTCTCATTGCAACGTTTTCGGGTTTATGTCTTTTCGTTTCCGGATGTTGCGGTACATATGCATTAAAAAGCGGAACAGTCAGTCTCAACTCAATGTTCGGAACAGCAGGAATGATAATTCCTATAATTGCCGGTGCGGTTTTATTCAATCAGCCTATATCGATTATACAGGTGGCAGGTCTCGGGCTGTTCTTTGTTTCGGCATATCTGTTGATAGGAGCATCGAAAACGGTTTATTCAAACTTCAGTTATAAAACAGTTTTGTTGCTCGTCGGTTCAATGGTATCAAACGGCGGAACAATGCTTGCACAGCAGATGTTCACGCATTATGTAACAGACGGAGATATAAGTGTTTTTTCATTCATATCATTCGGAGTAATCGCAATTCTTGCAGGGATTGCATATCTGATTATGTCGGCAAAAAACAAATCAGACGGATGCGAAACAAAATTCCCGAGAGCACTCATAATCTGCGGAATTGCACTTGCACTTGCGGTTTTTGTTATCAATCAACTCGCAACCGCCTGCACAAAACTCGTTTCTCCCGTGATATTATTCACATTTATCAACGGTGGAGGAACAATTATTTCTACCCTTGTTGCGGCAATTGTTTATAATGAAAAATTGAGCAAAAAAACGGTTTCAGGTGTTCTGATCGGAATTATTTCACTTATCATTATCAAAACATTTCAGCATTAACTCTTTCAATCACAAATAAGGAGGTGCTTCGACTGAAAACAATTACTATAGATTTTTCTCATAAAATCGGCACAATAAAGCCGATGCACGGAGTTGGTCAGCCGCCTTTCATAGGGATTGATTTTTCAATGTGCGATTATCTGAAAGAAGCACATATTCCGTTTTCCCGTCTGCACGATGTCGGAGGTCCTTTCGGCGGAAATCTTTACGTTGATATTCCGAACATATTCCGTGATTTTTCAGCCGATGCCGATGACCCGAAAAGCTATGATTTTGCTTTTACGGATTTGCTCATAACTGCACTTGTTGAGCGTGGAATCGAGCCGTTTTTCCGTTTAGGCGTTACAATTGAAAACTACCGTAAAATAAAAGCTTACCGCATCAATCCGCCAATCGACTATGAAAAATGGGCAAGAATCTGCGAGGGTATTATCCGCCATTACACTGAAGGCTGGGCAGACGGTTTTCACTATCACATAACCTATTGGGAAATTTGGAACGAACCCGATAATTTTGAAGATCCCGAAGAAAATCAGATGTGGACAGGTACACCCGAGGATTATTATAAGTTATACGAAGTTGCATCAACATATCTGAAAGAAAAGTTTCCGCATCTTAAAATCGGCGGTTATGCAAGTTGCGGATTTTATGCTGTTACTGACAGTCAGACCAACGTTGGCGCATGTTCACCGAGATATCAGTATTTCATTGATTTCTTCGACGGATTTTTAAGCTATATCAAGGCTCACAACTGTCCTCTGGACTTTTTCTCGTGGCACAGTTATGCCGATGTGAAAGCGAATGTTCAATGGGCAGATTATGCCCGAAAGAGATTGGATGATGCAGGATATACGGACACCGAACACACGCTGAACGAATGGAACTGCCAACCCGACCTGAAAGGAACAACCAGACACGCCGCACTTTCCTGCGCAATGATGCTCGCCTTACAGAATACGTCGTTGAACAGTGCAATGTTTTATGATGCGAGATGCAATATGGGAATATATGCAGGACTGTTTGACTGCGTGACTTTCAAACCTCTTCCGACCTACTATTCGTTCGTTGCTTTCGGTGAACTTTATCAGCGTGTAACAGAAGTTTATGTCAGCGAACTTCCCGAAGGAGTTTACGCCTGCGCCGCCAAAGGAGCAGACGGCTGTTTTGTTATAGCAAACATAAACACGGAAGATACAGAAATTAAACTTGATATTAACGGTATCCGTAATATATCAGAATGTAAAATCATCAAAGACGGCTCTGTATGGGAAGATTATAATTTTGAAAATTCTCTCCCTGCGGAATCTGTTGTTTTTATAAAATTTGATTTGAAACAATATTAATCTGTGTTTTATTTAAATAGTTTTGCTTATCAGTTTGACAAATAAGAATTTGTGGAGGCTGCAATGGAAATATTGAAATTTGATTTGAATAGCTCGGGCAACAAATTTAAAATTCTTAATGCGACTAACGGCGGACCTTGGCACAGAAGGCATGCAAATGACCAATTTCGCAGTAATTTTACGGATTATAAGTCAGCGCGGATTCCATATAGCAGAAACCACGATTCTGCTGTTTGCGGTATTTATGGTGGGCCATATAGCCATGATATTACATATATTTTCCCGGATTTCGATGCTGACCCTTATGACCCTGCATCCTATGATTTTTCCTGTACGGATGAAAGCATTTTAGTTTGTCTTGATGCAGGCACTGAAACCTTTTTCAGATTAGGTCAGACAATTGAGCATCAGATAAAAAAGCATGGTACTATTCCACCTAAGGATTTCAAAAAGTGGGCCGTTATCTGCGAACATATTATCCTACATTACAATGAGGGTTGGGCAGATGGCTACAAACTCAATATGAAATACTGGGAAATCTGGAATGAAGCTGATCTTGACCCGGACGATTCATCGAACAAGCGTACCTGGGGCGGAACAAAAGCAGAATTTTTTAATTTGTTCGAAATTACCGCAAAGCATCTTAAAGACCGTTTTCCTTATTTGAAAATAGGCGGTCCTGCGCTTGCACATAACGAAGAATGGGCAGAGGATTTTCTTCAGGAAATGCAAAATAGAAATGTACCGCTTGATTTCTTTTCCTGGCATATTTATTGCACAGAGCCTATGCACATGGCTCAAAAAGCAGAAAGAATAAAAGCTCTTTTAAACAAATATGGTTATGAAAATTCAGAAAGCATACTCAACGAATGGAACTATGTAAAAGGGTGGGAAGAAGAGTTTGTTTACTCTCTTAAAGCAATTCACGGCATTAAGGGTGCATCATTCACATTGGCTTGCATGTGTACTTCTCAGCATTCTCCCATTGATATGCTTATGTATTATGACACTCGTCCATCGGCTTTTAATGGTGTTTTTGATTTTTACACTTATGAAAAGTTAAAGGGCTACTATGCTTTTTATTGGTACGGTTTCCTTTATGATTGCGAAAAAGAA
>JAZORX010000282.1:0-6848 GCA_045656845.1 Acutalibacteraceae bacterium
TAAAAGGTGGATACGGGATCCCTGAAGAAGAGCTGACTCGTGATCAATGGGTGAATCCTCCTTTGACTGATCTTGGAATATATCAGGCTAAGAAACTGGGAGAATATTATAAAGATGAAAAATTTGATGCTGTTTATGCAAGTCCTCTGAGAAGAGCTACGATGACTGCGTATCACGCTATTATGCAGAATGAATGCTCCGAAAAGCGTATATATACCTTACCATGGCTTATTGAATGCGGAATTGAAGAGGATTATTCAGCCGTTACTTTTGATGAATTGAAAGCTGAGTTTGGTGGTATAATTTGCGCTCCTGATGATATTGATGTCAGTGGAAACCTTGTAATCGGTGACGGTCAGAATGACGCTGCACACCGTATAAGAGCAAAAAAGATAATTGATTATCTCAGAAAGCATCATAATAAAGGTGAAAAGGTTATGTGTGTAGCTCATGCAGCGTTCAATACAGATCTTTTTCTTCACGCTATAAAAGCTGAAGATACTCGTCTTTTTGATCCGGCTTTTTCAAACACAAGTGTAAGCATTATAAAGTTTTTTAAGGAAGGAACAGGACCTTACGGATATGATATTGAACTTGTGTGTTCAAACAGTACGGCACATCTCACAAAAGAGAAACGCTCGGTTTAACCGAGCGTTTTTGCTATTTTCTTTTGTATTCACACCATCTGAATTTGTAGCCGTTACATTCCTTTTCACCTGAATCGTCATAGAGAATCCATTCAGATTTATCAAGTTTCGGAAACTTCTTGTCTGCTTCTGAAGCAACGGCATCAATGTGAGTGATTATAGCTGTATCGCATAACGGGAGAAGAGCTGTATAAATCGATTCGCCTCCGATAACATAGACATCGTCGCCGTTATATTGTGAAAGAACAACTTTAAGTTCATCGATATCTGATACGAAAGTGGCACCTTCAACCTCGAGATTCTTGTTTCTTGAAAGAACGATATTAACTCTGTTTTTTAAAGGTTTGGAATTTGGAAAGGACTCAAGGGTTTTTCTTCCCATAACAACAATCTTTTCGATAGTCTTTGAACGGAAAAACTTAAGGTCGTCCGGGATATAAAAGAGAAGATCTCCCTTGTTACCGATATTCCATTCTTTATCAACTGCAACAATTAACTTCATAATCCACCTCAGACAGCAATAGGAATATTCTTTATTTGTTCGTGTGTTTCATAGTTATCAAGTCTGACATCATCGACCGTGAAATCATAGAAGTTCTTGATTTCCGGATTGATCCAGAAAGTCGGTGCAGGAAGAGGCTCTCGCTTTATAAGCTCTTCTATAACGGGAATGTGTCTGTCATAGATATGAGCATCTGCAATTACATGAACAAATTCACCGATTTCCATATCGCATACCTGAGCAAACATATGCAGAAGAACACAATACTGAACAACATTCCAGTTGTTTGCTGCAAGAACATCCTGACTTCTCTGGTTGAGAATGCCATTAAGCACAAGTTTCCCGTTTTCTCCCTGAGTCACATTGAAGGTCATGCTGTAAGCGCAGGGATAAAGACCCATTTCACTCAGGTCATGGTGATTGTAAATGTTTGTCATAATGCGACGGCTGAAAGGGTTGTTTTTTAAATCATAAAGAACTCTGTCAACCTGATCGAACATTCCTTCTTTATACTGATGCTTTACACCGAGCTGATATCCGTATGCCTTGCCGATACTGCCGTTTTCATCGGCCCATGAATCCCAGATATGTGAACTAAGATCATTGATATTGTTCGATTTTTTCTGCCATATCCAGAGAATTTCATCGACGCAGGATTTAAAGGCGGTTCTTCTGAGTGTAAGAGCAGGAAATTCCTTCTTAAGGTCATACCTGTTAACAACGCAGAAAAGCTTCTGTGTATAAGCAGGTGTACCATCTTCCCATACAGGACGAACCTTTTCTCCTTTTGTATCTGTACCGTTTTCGAGTATGTTTTTGCACATATCAATAAACAATTTATCTGCGTAGCTCATAATTTTACTCTCCTTTTATTTTTATTAAACATATTTCAGGTCTGCAACCGAATCTGAGGGGAAGAGGGTAGTGCCCGACTCCGGAAGTAACATACAGACTCGTGTTTTCGTATTCGTATAGTCCTTTATCGGTGATTTCACCATCGTAGGTGATCTTAGGAAGAATATAGCCGTTATAATAAACACCACCGAGAAACGGCAGACGGATCATGCCTCCGTGTGTATCACCACAGAAGATATAATCAAACCCGAAATCACCGTAATGCTGCATTGAAGGAATGTGCGACAGCAGTATATTCACTCTGTCTTCGGGTGGTGTGTCAAACTCCCGACTAAGGTCAAAATTGTCTCCGAAAAACGAATTGTTTATTCCGTAAATTCGAAGTTTGTTCCCATTGACTTCAATGTCACGAAATTCATAGTCCAGAAGAAAAACCTTTTTAAGCTTTCTGAGCGCGTCTTTGTATTCATCATCATAATCGTGGTCGCCCACAACGGTGTATACATCGGAAATCTGAGCCAGATCCTGCATTATCTGACAGACATCATCGATTTTTTGTGTCTGACCTCTCGAGTACATATCTCCGAGCACAAATATTAAATCAGGTTCGGCTTGTTTTATTGCTTCGATGATTTTGTCAACATCTGTATAAAATGATAAATGTATATCTGAAATAAGAGCGATCTTGATTTCGCCGCTAATTTCATCTGAAACAAGATCAGATTCGGTCGTTTTAAGTGTGAAATTATTAAAGATCCAAACTATCAAAAGAATAGGTATAGTAATAATACAAATTCTTTTGATAAGTTTTATTTTTCTCTTCAAGCTATCACATCCACGCAACATATACAGTAATTATATATCAAACAGGAAGAAAAAACAACTGTTATTATCGTAATATGATGTCAATAATCAATAAAGCTATGCACGACGGCATCCCGAAAACCGATACAAAAGCTATGGTATACCAGTTAATAGCGATAGAAATTCCGGTCAAAAGACCAATGACGTTGACGGCCAATAAAGACATTAAACCCTGGAAACAGCTTGAAATGGTCTTTCTCAATATATGCTTACTTTTAAAAACAGATATTATAACTGCGAGAAAACCGATTGATAAAATGATTAAACATAAAGCTTTCATATGTTTATCCCACCGATAAAATCAACATTATGGATTTTGCCTAGCTTTGCTCCTTTAATCAGATAGCTGTAATGAGTTTCAAGTTCCTTCATTCTGTAAATCAGCGATTCGGTTTCATAAGGGTCGGTTACTTCGTTGAAAAGGCAGTAAGCATTGTTCAGCTCATTGATAACTTCTGATGCTTCTTGTGTCAGCAACCGATCAATTTTTTTTGGTGATTTTAAGTCTGCAAATATATCAATTATCATTCTGAAAACCTCCGACAGCTTTGTAAATTAATATTGCTAAAAACGGAGAATTATGATAGTATAAAAATAGATTAAGGGTGGTGATAACAATGTATGATATAGCAGTTGTTGGTGCAGGTGCATCAGGTATGGTAGCTGCAATTGCTGCAAAAAAAGTCAATGGTAATCTTTCTGTCCTGCTGATTGAAGCTTTGCCGGTAATGGGAAAGAAAATTCTTGCGACGGGTAACGGCAGATGCAATCTTACAAACCTTAAAGCGAATGAACAGAGCTATAATACAAAAAGTGTTTCTGTTGTTTTGAATAGTTGTCCTCCTGAAAAAATGATTAACTTTTTCTCTTCTATAGGTCTTGAATGCGTTGTTGACAGCGAATCAAGGGTTTATCCTATGAGTAATACTGCATCAAGCGTTCTTGATTGCTTAAAATTTGAAATTGAACGACTTGGTATTGATGTTTTAACCAACACTAAGGTTAAAACAGTTTATAAAAATAAAAATGGATTTATTATCAATGGTAGTATTGAATGCAGAACAGTGATTGTTGCTACCGGTGGCAGAGCTGCTCCGTCACAGGGCTCAGATGGCAGCGGTTATCCGATAATGGAGGCATTTGGGCATAAGGTAACAACTCTTTATCCCGGTCTTGTTCAGCTTACAGTCAGGGAAAACCTGAAGTTTCTAAAGGGAGTAAGAGTGAAGGCTGCTGTTGAATTGAAGACCAGAAACGGAAAAAGTGTTGACAGATCAGAAGGTGAAGTGCTCTTCGCTGATTATGGTCTCTCGGGGATAGCGATAATGGATGTAAGCAGAAGTATCAAAGGAAAAGAGTGTATCTGCTACCTTGATATTTTACCTGATATGAATAAAGGCTCAATAATCAGTTTCATTAACAAAGCAAAGGAGCGTAACAGCTCGTTATCTTTAGAAGATGCGTTGTGTGGAATATTGCCTAAAAAAGTCGGTTATTTGCTCATAAAGAATTCGGGCTTTAAACAAGATGTAAAGCTTAAAGAGCTGAAATTCGGTGATGTTGAAAAGTTTGCTGAAAATATGAAATATTGTAAGTTTACCGTTACGGGAACCAAAGGGTTTGATAACGCACAGATTACAATAGGGGGAGTTGATTTCAATGAGATCAATCCTAAAACACTTGAATCTGAGAAAATAAGCGGACTTTATTGTGCAGGCGAAATCATAGATGTCGATGCTGTATGCGGAGGATTTAATCTCCAATGGGCATGGGCAAGTGGATTTGTTGCCGGTACTTATGCTGCTCGAAGTATTACAAAATAAGAAAGGACCGGAAACCCGGTCCTTATTTTTATTCAATATCTTTTAATGCGTCGATTTCAGATTTATCAACTGTGATGCGCTTATCTTTAATAAGCTTAACATCTTTTCTGTGATAAATTGCTGGTGCAGCTTCAGGATACCTGTCAAGGCAGATTTTAAGCATACCCTTGAGAAGATTGACCTCAACAACAGTTCCTTTTCCCTGTGGTGTGTCAACGATTGCCCCTACCTTGGGTGTAACATGGAGAAGGTGCTCGTATGCATTCTGTTCATATTTAAGACAACACATAAGTCTTCCACAAGTTCCGCTGATTTTGGTCGGATTAAGTGAAAGGCCCTGTTCCTTAGCCATTTTTATTGAAACTGGTTGAAAATCACCAAGGAAGCTGTTGCAACAGAAAGGTCTGCCGCAGATTCCCAGACCACCTTTCATTTTTGATTCATCACGCACACCGATCTGGCGAAGCTCGATTCTTATTCTGAATACACTTGCAAGATCTTTAACAAGTTCACGGAAATCGACTCTGCCGTCAGATGTGAAATAAAAAAGTACTTTGCTGCCGTCGAAGGTATATTCAACATCCACAAGCTTCATATCAAGCTTATGATTTTCAATTTTTTTAAGGCAGATTTCAAAAGCTTCCTTTTCTTTTTTCTTGTTGTTTTCAACAACAACAAGATCTTCGGGTGTAGCAAGGCGGATTATCGGTTTTAATGGCTTGATGATTTCTTCATCATCAATTGTTCTGTTTTCCATTGCGACCTCGCCACATTCAATACCTCTTACGGTTTCGACGATAGCAAAGTCACCTTTTTTAAATTCAACATCAAGGGGATCAAAGTAGTAAATTTTACCGACTTCCTTGAAACGTATTCCGACTACTTTTGACATAGAGGGTACCTCCGGTAATATCTCAGCCACCATACGCAGTGTTTCTTAAAACACTGCAGAAGCGGGTTGTGAGCAGATTTTTGTTTGCATTTTTATTCAGACAATCAAAAAGATGTTCAGTATCTTCGACAAGTCTGATAAGAGTTTTTAAGGACAGCTTTGAAGCAAGGAGCCTTGCAGTGTTTTCATGTTTGCTGAGCACCAGCTTGCTTCCTGTGCTGATAGCGACAGCATCACGGAAAATAAGCTGAAGTGATGTGAGTGTGAGGGGGAAAAGATCTTTATCTTTTTCGAAAACCGAAGAGAGACGCATAAAGTGAAGTTCTGTAACTTCAGCCAGAGCTTCAGCAAGGCTGTTTGCGAGTTCATCGGCTTTGAGAGCATATTCGTTAGTGATTTTGTGATCATCAGCTCCGAGATTGAAGGGTGTTACTCTGGACATAATTGTTTCCAGAAGAGCTGCTTTTGATTCACATAAAAGAATGAATCTTACATGTGCAGGTGGTTCTTCCAAAGTCTTAAGAAAAGCGTTCTGGGCTGAAGGATTCATTTTGTCAACATTTTTTAAAATGTACACTTTGCAAACTGCTTCGTTAGGGAGTATATGAGAATCCGAGCGTATCTTTCTGACAAAATCAACCTTGAAGGTTTTTTCGTTTTTCTCTTCAGGGTCAAAGACGATAACATCAGGGTGTGATGAGCTTTTCAGCTTTAGACAATCGCGGCAAACTCCACAGGGGAGTGTTTCGTGACATATGAAAGAAGATGCGATATATAAGGCTAATTCATTTCGGTTGCCGCCCGTTCCGGAGTGAAGCAGAATTGCGTGCGGAAGCTTTTTGACTTTTATAAGCTCCGTTACCATATCAAAAACTTTGTTGTTCATATCAGAGAAACTCTCCGTTACATTTTATGAAATTGTTCGACATCAAGAACGAAAACAGTCGCTCCACCTACTGTTATTTTAACTGGGATGGTAGGCATCATTCCTGTACCGAAGGAAGGTGTGACAGATGTAATTTCTTCTCTTTTTTTGCAGTTTGCACGAAGAATGTCGAGAAGGAACTCGACTTTGTCATCCTCAACACCCATAAGGAGTGTGAGATTGCCTGCACGAAGGAAACCACCGGTTGTTGAAAGTTTTGTTGCATAAAAGCCTTCTTTTGTGACTTCGCTGAGAACATTCTGTGAATCGTCACTGTTAATGATTGCAATAATAAGTTTCATAACACTTTACCTTCTTTATGTAATATTGCAAGATTTCG
>JAZORX010000283.1:0-26654 GCA_045656845.1 Acutalibacteraceae bacterium
CGGCAAGATTATAATTGAAGGCGAATCAATTCCTGCAGAGAGCTCAATGTCCTGCGGTGTTATTGTTAAAACTGAGAATGAAATGCAGATTCTCACAATCGAAACGAATAATTAAAAAAGAGCAGGTTTCAGAAAATGAAACCTGCTTTCTTCATTCTTCCATCTGTCTGCCTAAGAACGATGCTGCAACCTGAGCGAGCTTGATCTCGGTCGGGGAGATTTTTGTACCGTCGCTGAAAAGAAAGACGACAACTCCGAGCACATCACCGTTGCTGATGATCGGTGCAGCGATTGATGCTGCATAGTTAACGCCCTCAACGGGGTAGAGCATATCGCCTGCATCGCCCGTGAAAATCTTTCTGTCTTCCATAATGTTTTCAAGCTCCTCGCTGATGTGTCTTTCAAGAAAATCCTTTTTCGAAACACCTGCGCAGGAAATAACATGGTCACGGTCGCAGATGAGGACGGGCGTATTGACGCTTCTGTAAAGCACATCAGCGTAATGCTCCGTCACCTCTGAGAGCTCACCGACGGGCGAATATTTTTTGAAGATGACACCGCCCTGAGTATCTGTAAAAATTTCAAGCGGCGCACCCTCACGGATGTGCATCGTGCGTCGGATTTCCTTTGGAATAACCACACGGCCGAGATCGTCAATTCTTCTCACAATTCCTGTTGCTTTCATATATACATTTCTCCTTGATTTACAAACTGTGTTGTTATTATCTGTATTTGTGAGAGAAATATTCCGAAGGATTGATTCTGAAATTCGCTTTTTGAGTTATAAAAGCAAAAAGCGACGGAAATTTCCGTCGCTTTTTTTACCAATCAAAAAGAAAAAGAGGTTGTTGAGTCCAGGTGTGTCTGATTGAATTGATTTCATTTTCTTCATGGTCGTATTGTATCGTTGACTGCAGGTTTCCTTTTCTGTCGTAAGAATAATTTGTGCGTCCGTGATTGGTTCCGTAAACGTCATCGTGATATACACAGATTGCTTTTCCTTCACTGTTGAGGACGTATTTATATCTTTCTATGTTTTTGTTGTTTTTTGCATCTTTTACAACGAAGACAACTTCAGTATCGGTTTTTGACTCGACCTCGTAATAGTCAATGAGTTCATTTGTTGAATTATAATATTTATAGCTTGTTACCAGCCCGTTTTCGTCAAAGATGCTGTTGGCATAATTTTCAATATATGTTTTGCCGTCTTTTTCGGAGGTTACTGCAACAGAGGATTTCCTCAGCACATTGTTTTCGTATTCAAAAGAAGAAACGAGAATTCCGTTACTGTAATTTTCTTCTGTGAGAAGATCACCCTTGTAGTCGTATTTCCTGACCTGTTTGTTGCTGTCGTTGAAAACCTCGGATTTTATCATAATGCCGAAGAAGTTGTATTGCATCTGAGCGTAGACGGTGGAGTTGTTGTTTTCATCGTAAAAATGGAAATCCGTCAGCTTGTCCCGCTTGTTATATACAAGATGAATTCTGTACGGTGAATCGGAAGATACGGAGTTGCCCTCGGTGCCTGTTGAGTACGATGTGTATTCAGGGATGGTCAATGTTCCTTTTTCTTTTCCGTCGTTAAAAGAAAATTCAGAAATCTTTTTATCGTCATCAAAGGTGACTTCAAACAAGACATTGCCATTCTGCCTGATTCCGGTTGTGAAGCCCCGATGGTTTTTGGTATACACGGTTTCAATACCATATCTTTCATACACAGTCTCGCTCTGATAATATCTCTTTGGCGGAAAGAATATGTAGATAAGAGCATATGCAATCAGGTTAAGAACAATAAAAGAAACAAAAAGGAAGAAAAAGAATTTTCTCAGCCTGTGTTTCTTGACGGGCTTGGCAGCCTGACCATTATTTGCGGCAGCCTGCACACGGCCGCTTGAAGAGCTGTCAAGAATTGATCCGCAGTATTTGCAGAACATAGCATTATTCGGGATTTCAGAATTACAGTATTTGCATTTCATATCTCATAACCCTTTCAGTTTTGTGTCTATATTATATTGGTAAACGAACAGCAAGTCAAGCAAGCTTTTGATTTACAAGCGTAATGTTTTGTGTTATAATCCGTTTGGTGATGTTATGGAAAAATACATCGGAATAGATATCGGCGGAACGAAATGTGCAGTTATCGTCGGTGAATATGAAAACGAAAAATTTAAAATAATCTCCCGTAATGCTTTTGCGACGGATCCGAACGAGGACCCGATCAGCGTTATTGAAAAGTTTTCTGAAATCATAAATGAAGAAAAGGATTTCAAAGCTATCGGCATTTCCTGTGGTGGTCCGTTGGACAGTAAAAAAGGCGTTGTGCTTTGCCCACCCAATCTGCCTGCGTGGAAAAATGTTCCGATCGTTGAAATCCTTTCAGCGAGATTCGGGGTGCCTGTCTTTTTGCAGAATGATGCAAACGCCTGCGCTCTTGCTGAGTGGAAGCTTGGTGCAGGAAAGGGAACAAGAAATATGGTTTTTCTTACCTTCGGCACGGGCTTCGGCGCAGGTCTTATTCTTGACGGCAGACTTTTTGTCGGTGCTTCGGATATGGCAGGCGAGGTCGGTCACATCCGTCTGACGGAGGACGGCCCCGAGGGCTATGGTAAAAACGGCTCAGCTGAGGGCTACTGCAGCGGTGGGGGAATAAAGAGTCTTGCAAGGCTTTCAGGTCTGGATAAAACAGCGAAAGAGCTTGCTGAAGCTGCCAGAAACGGTGACGAAAAAGCAAAGGAAATTTACACAACGAGTGGTAAATACCTTGGCAGAACACTTTCGATTCTGATGGATATCATAAACCCGGAATGTATCGTAATCGGCAGCATATTTGCCCGCAGCGAAGAGCTGCTCCGCCCATCAATGGAAGAGGAAATCAGAAAAGAAGCGCTTTCTTATACGGCAGACTGTTGCAAGGTGAAGCCTGCACTTCTCGGTGACGAAATCGGTGATTATGCAGCGTTGATAACTGCGTTTTACGGTGCAGAAGGGTGAGTTATATGAAAATACAGGACGAGCTTCGGAAGCTTTTTGAGGATAACGGAGTTGCTGATGTCGGCTTTGCTCAGGTCAGTGACGGCCCTTTCGGTGAGAACAGCTATGCTGTGAGCATCGTCGTAAAGCTTTCGGATGCGATTATAGATGAAATCAGCGATGAACCGACGCATACATATTTTCACCATTACAGAACGGTGAATGCGTTTATCGACCGTGTGCTTCTTCAGGCAGGCTTCCTGCTTGAAAAAAACGGCTTCAGGTATATTCCCGTCGGTGCTTCGCAGAGCATAAATAAAGACGGATGGAATTATTGCGGAAGGTATTCGCACAAAAAGGTTGCTTCGCTTGCAGGTCTCGGAGGAATAGGAAAAAACAGCCTTTTCTTACATAATAAATACGGTGCGAGAGTAAGACTCGGAACTCTTTTTACGGATTGTCCGTTTGAGGTTCAGATGAAAGAATATTCATCGCCCTGCATCAGCTGTAACCTCTGCGTTGAAAATTGCCCTTCGGGTGCAATCAACGGTAACCTCTGGCAGGAGGGCATGGAGAGGGAAGAGGTTTTTGACCCTGAAAAGTGCAGCGAATATATGAAGAAAAATTTCAAGCATATCGGCAGGGGCGCCGTATGCGGTATTTGTATGAAAGTATGCCCGTATAACCGAATGGAGGAAAAATAATGGATCAGAAAAAAATAGACAGAATCAACGAGCTTGCACGAAAGGCAAAGGTGCAGGAGCTGACGCCCGAAGAGATTGAAGAAAGAGCTCAGCTTCGTGCAGAGTATATCGCATCATACAAAAGAAATCTTGTGGCTTCTCTTGAAAGCATCCGTGTTGTTGACGACAAGGGAAACAAAACACCGTTGAAAAAGAAAGATACACAGTAAAAACAGTCGGTAGGCACCAGCTTACCGACTGTTACTTTAGTTATTTAACGGAAACAAAATAGTTTTCGCCTGTTGTTATTTTAAGAGTATCTGAAGATTCAGCATTTTCTCCCTGCTGAGGACGGTTGCCGGGACGCATATCGCCTTCGGGCGGTGTCATACCTTCGGGCATCTCTTCGTCAGGGGGAGTCATACCTTCGGGTCGTTCGCCTTCTGGCTTTTCGGGCTTCTGTCCGCCGTGCTGCATATCACCCTCAGGAGGTGTCATACCCTCGGGAAGCTCACCTTCAGGCATTTCGGGACGCTGACCGTCCTGGGGCATTTCGCCGTCGGGCATCTGAGGTCCACCTGCTGAACCACCGATTGTTTTTGTACCCTGAAGCTTTGTTTCTCCCTTGTAAAGAGAGTAGTCACCTTCAGAAAGCTTGGGTGAAGATATAACAAGATAAGTGAATTTGTTGGTTACTTTACTGCTTACAACTGTTTCATTTTTACTGTTTTTTAACGAGAAATCACCGTTTTCCTGAGTGCCTGCAAAGGTGAATACTGCAAAAGTCTGTTTGCTTTCTGAAATTTTGTCGAGCATATTTCCCGTCGAGAAAACTGTGCCTCCGTTTATGTGGATGCCTTTGTCAGAGTCGATTCCTGCATCTCCGCTGGTTGCACACGCCTGAGTGATGACCTTGCCACCGTTGATGATGAGCCAGCCGTTTGAGTCGATGCCGTCGCCTTCGCCTGTTGAACCGTTAACAAAAATGTTAAGGTTGCCTCCGTTGATTGTTGTGACGGAAACATTATCCTCGTTTGTGTTTATACCGTCATTTCCCGAAACGATGTTGATATTACCTGAGTTTATTGTCAGGTGAAGCTCGGAATCAAGACCTTCGTTATCTGCGTTGATGTTAAGCACACCGTCTCCTTTTTTGCCACCGTTGATATTCATAGACATCTTCGAGTAAAATGCACCGTCATATTTATGGAGCTTGTCTGCATCCTCAACTTCTTTTCCGTTCTCGCTGAGAACGATGCTGTCAGGCTTGTAGATTTTTGCTACATGCGAACCGGTGATGTTGTTTTCTGAACCGTCTGCAATGATGACATTGGCACCGGCTTTGCTTGTGTTAACATCCTTGGTTGCGCTTTCTTCATCAGAAGGGCAACATTCATAAACATTATAGAAAATAACAGCAGGAGCGACCGTGCAGGTGATGTCTGCATTGTTGAGTGTGAGAGTGACTACAGCATCAGGATCTTTTTTTGCATCGTCACCAAGATCGATCGCAACCTGGCCTTTTGAAAGCTTACCGCTGACGGTGTAGCTTCCGGGCTGAGTGATGTGAACTACCGTGTGAGCTGCAGCTTCATCCTTGCTGTGCGCCTCGTTTTCGCTTCCTTCACCGTAGGTAAAATCGTGACCGTCTTCGTAATAAATAATATCGTCAGCAACATAAACGGACTTCGTTTTATCGGTTGTTGCTTTTTCATCGCCGACGGTTACTCCGGTGTCAGAAAGAACGATTTCTGTGGAACTGTCGGAAACAGTTTTTTCTTCCTTGGCTTCGGGTGCAGAGTCTTCTTTGCTGCATCCTGCAAACATTACCACAACAATAAAAATGGATAAAAATACGGCTGAAAACTTCTTCATGAAAACTGTCCTTTCGTTTTTGATGAAATTAAAATAGCATAAAAATAATAAAATTTTTTGAATTTTTTGTAAATTTGCCAAAGTTTCTTTAATATCAGACTCGGTCAGGCTTTTTTGTCATTTTTACTATACAATCGCAAAATATTGTACATCAAAAACGGAAAATGACCGTTTTTTCACAATACATGGTGATTTTACACAAAACAAAACATACCGAAAAATAGGTAAATATTTGTAACTTTTTTATAAAATCGTAGGCAAAAACAGCGATTTTTGAAAAAATTTTTCAAAAAAGTGCACAAAACACTTGCAAAAGATGCGCTGATTGTGTAAAATGTATATGTTTAGATTGGCATTTTGTATAAATATTCATTGTTGTTGTGTTTTTGCACAATAGCAGGTATTAATTGATGTTAATTATTCATAGGTGAGGAGTTTTATTATGTCAAACAGACTTTTCCAGGGCGTTATACACCAGATGAAGAGCGCCATTGACAGAACTATCGGTATTATCGATGAGTCGGGTACAATCATTTCCTGTAGCGAGCTCGGAAGAATAGGTGAGGTCAACTCTATTGCGGCGGCGACTACCTTTATGGATTCCGATATCTGCATTGTAAACGGTTGCACATACAAGACATTCGGCAATCAGGTTCATCCTGAATATGCTGTTTTTGTTGATGGTGATGATGAGCTTGCTGAAAAATATGTTAATATCAGCGCTGTTGCCCTGAGCAACCTCAAGCAGTATTTCGATGAGAAGTACGACAGAAACAACTTTATCAAAAATGTTATTCTTGATAACATTCTTCCGGGCGATATCTATCTCAAGGCTCGTGAGCTTCGTTTTAACAATGACGCTTCAAGAGTAGTCCTTCTTATCAGAATCCCCGAGCAGTCAGATGCTTCTGCATACGATGTTATCCAGAATCTTTTCCCGGACAAGTCTAAGGACTTCATAGTTAATGTAAGCGAGTCAGACATCGCTCTTATCAAGGAAGTAAAGAGCAACATTGAGTCAAAAGACCTTGAAAAGCTTTCACGCTCGATTGTTGACTCTCTTTCAACAGAGCTTTATGTTCACGCTCAGGTTGGTATAGGTACGGCAGTGGTAGGCATCAAGGAGCTTGCACGCTCATTCAAGGAGGCTCAGGTTTCTCTTGAGGTCGGCAAGGTGTTTGATACTGAGAAGGCAATCGTAAGATACGACAGCCTCGGCATTGCCCGTCTTATCTATCAGCTTCCCACAACTCTTTGTGAAATGTTCCTCCACGAGGTCTTCAAGCGCGGCTCAATCGAAAGCCTCGATCAGGAGACTCTTTTCACAATCCAGAAGTTCTTTGAAAACAACCTTAACGTAAGTGAAACTTCAAGAAAGCTCTTTGTTCACCGTAACACTCTCGTTTACCGTCTTGAGAAAATCAAGAAGCTCACAGGTCTTGATCTTCGTGAGTTTGACGATGCTATCGTGTTCAAAGTAGCTCTTATGGTTAAGAAATATCTCGATGCCAATCCGATCAAATATTAATTTTTCGAGGCAATAGTATGATTGACTTTAGAAATGTGTCAAAAGTGTACGACAACGGCACGAAAGCTCTCAATAATGTCAATATACATATTGATAAAGGAGAGTTTGTATTCGTTGTTGGTGCATCAGGTGCAGGAAAGAGTACCTTTCTTAAGCTGATGATGCGAGAAGAAGTCCCGTCTTCGGGTACTATTACAATTAAGGATTACAACCTTGGCGAAATGAAAAAACGCAAAATCCCTTATTTCAGAAGAAATCTGGGTATCGTTTTTCAGGATTTCCGCCTGATTCCCAATATGACGGTTTATGACAATGTTGCTTTTGCGATGCGAGTTGTCGGCGCAAGAGAAAAGGCTATCCGTAAAAGAGTGCCTTATGTTATAAATATCGTCGGCCTTTCTCAGAAGGCAAGAAATTATCCTAACGAGCTTTCGGGTGGTGAGCAGCAGCGAGTAGCCCTTGCAAGAGCACTTGTCAACAATGCAGATATCATCATCGCTGACGAGCCGACGGGTAATGTTGATCCGCAGATGTCGCTTGAAATCGTTGAGCTTCTTAAGAGACTTAACGAAACAGGCACTACCGTTATTATGGTTACCCATGCTCACGACCTTGTCAGAAGGTTTGATAACAGAGTTATCGTTCTTGACGGTGGCTCAGTTGTAGCAGACGGTGCAGTTGACAATTCGGGAATTTCAATAAGCCCTGTTACGCACCTTAATGTTGAAAAAACAGAAACCTTTGAAAACAGAATTACGCAGAGATTTATTGAGAGACCTCAGGAGGCTCCGGTTGAAGCTCCCGTCATAAACGAAAACCCTGATGAGGAATTTCTCAATGCGATCGTTTCCGACAACGATACTTACAGAGTTTATGTTGAGGATGACGAAAACGCAGATGCATCTGCCGTAAATACGGAAGGCGGTGATGCACGATGAAAAAGGGAAGAAGTCTCGGATATCTTACAAAAGAAGGCTTCCGCAACCTCTGGGTTAACAGAATGATGTCGGTTGCATCAATCGCAGTGCTTATGATCTGCCTTATAATGATGGGTATCACCTTTATGGTGCTCGTCAATGTTCAGACGGTGCTCGATATCGTTGAGCAGGAAAATGCTCTTTCTGTTTACCTTGATATGGATGCGACACCCGATGAGGTTCAGCAGGCGAAGGAAGACATACTGATGACTCAGAATGTTGTCCGTTGCGAGTTTGTAAGCAAGGAGCAGGCTTATAAGGAAGCGCTTGAAGAAAGCGGTTTAAGCCCTGAGTCAGAATATTTCCAGGGCATAGGCAACCCCTTGCCGGATAAATTCATTGTTGTTATTGAGGATGAAAGCCTCTTTAACGAGACATTTACGAAGCTTGAGAATATTGAAAATGTTGATGTTGTAAAGGGTAGCATTGATATTGCAAAAACGCTTATCGAAATCCGTTCGATGATTTCTTATATCAGCGTTGCGATTGTTCTTATTCTTCTTTTTATTTCATTGTTTATTATTTCAAACACGATTCGCATAACGATGTTCAACAGGCGTCTGGAAATCAAAATTATGAAATCCGTCGGAGCGACAAACTGGTTTGTCCGTTGGCCGTTTATGGTTGAGGGTATGTTGATCGGCTTTATTTCAGCAATCATTTCACTTGGTGCTGTATGGGGTCTTTACAAGGCTCTTGAGCTGACGATTTATAAGCTTCTCGGCACATTGAACGGAATGTTTGTGGTTGTTGATTTCAAGGGATATGCACTGTATGTCCTTGCAGCGTTTATTGTGATCGGTGTGCTTTCGGGCGGAGCAGGAAGCTTCGTTTCAATCCAGAAATATCTTAAAGAGCGTGGAGGTGTTGTTTACGATGATGAAGACTAAGTTTTTCGCCAGAGTTCTGACTGTTTTTATCAGCTTTACTCTCGTATTCATCTGCCTCGGTGAGTTTTCACCGAAAACTCACGCAAAGACTCTCAGCTCTCTGAAAACAGAGCAGCAGGAGCTTAAGGATAAGGTTGAAGAAAGTGAAGATAAGATAAAAGAGCTCGAAAGTCAGATGGCAGAGCAGGAAAAAATTATCGATGAGCTTAATAATCAGATTAATCAGCTGAATCTCCAGATTGAAAATATCAACGATCAGCAGGATATCATCAATGATGAGATTATTATCATTGAAAGAAAAATTGAAAAGCTCGATGCAGAAATTGCTGAGCTTGATCAGAAAATCGCTGAAAAAGACGAGGAGATTGAAGAAATCGTCCGTCTTTACGGTGAACGCCTGAGAGCTAACTATATTGCAGGTGAGACATCAATTCTCGATATCGTTACTCAGTCAACCTCAATGTCAAATTTCTTTGACAGACTCGAGCTTGTTAGAAGAATTAACGAAAGCGACGAAAAGCTTGTTAAGCAGCTTGATAAGGAAATCAAGGAAATTGAAGATATGCAGCAGGATCTCAGAGATGCTAAGGCAGAGGTCGAGGCTGAAAAAGAAGAGCTTGAAGTGAAAAAATCAGAGCTTCAGGCAGCTGAAAACGAGCTTCAGGCAGCTCAGGAAGAAATTCTTGAGAAGTCAAGTGAGGTTAACAAAAAGCTCAGAGAGCTCAACTATCAGACAAAGCAGCTTGAGGTAAGCATTGATAAGTACAATTCAGAAATGGATAAGATTGATGAAGAGATAGAAGCTTTCCTTAAGCAGCAGGAAGCTTCAAAGCCGAGCAGTGGTGGCTCTTCATCAAGCAGCCATACAAACTCAAAAGGCTGGGTATGGCCTGTACCGTATTCCAATTCTTATGTCACTTCGCCGTACGGATATCGAAATGACCCGATTTCGGGTGCGTATAAATTCCACAGCGGAATCGATATCTCAATGCCGAACGCGATGGGTAAAAATCTCGTAGCAGTTAAGTCAGGTACGGTTATTCTTACAAAGTATTCAAACTCAGGCTACGGCAACTATGTTATGGTTGACCACGGTGGCGGATATGTTTCGCTCTATGCACACTGTAAGTCTCTTGCAGTAAGCACAGGTCAGTATGTCAACCAGGGTCAGGTAATTGCTTACATCGGCACTTCAGGCTATTCAACAGGACCTCATGTCCACTTTGAAATCCGAGTTAACGGTGAAAAGAAAAACCCTGCAAACTATGTATCTAAATAATCTTAAAGCCACTTGCTCCGGCAGGTGGCTTTGATTCTTGTGAGGATTTTACAGAATGTGCAGGGATTGCTATATTATCATATTGAAAAAAAGATAACTTTGTGTTATTATAAATTATCTATATGATTCCCGGAGGTTGCAGTATGAAAAAAGACGATAAAAATAAGAAGCAGAGCTCTGCTTCTGAAAAAGAAATCGTTTCCAAGAAGGAAAACAAAGAATATCTTGGCGAAAAAGATATGAAAAAAGGAAAGGATTCCGCCAAAGATAAAAAAGCTGTGAAGAGCAAGGGTCTGAAAGGGCTTAAAGAAAAGATGAAAGCTAATAAAGGCTTTACTGCCGCAATAATTGTTGCTATTGTGATTATTCTTGTTGCTGCAGGTGTTGCTGTTTATACAATATTCTTCAGCAATCATAAGGTGCCGGGCAAGTATAATGAAGACGAGCTTGAGGTTGCTCCTGATTCTCTTTCTCTCATTCAGGATGGCGAAACTACCAAGGGACCGGATGTTACGGCTATCACGGGTGCAACAAGCCCTGACGGACAGGTTGTCGATAAAGTCGGCATACTGGACCAGGAAGGCCACAGAATTTACTCAACGGGTCAGAAGGATGGCGCAGGTATTCTTATCTACACAACCGGCAAGATGGACTCAAAGGGTAATGTGCTCTACACTAAAAATCAGACGAATTCCTTTGGCCAGCTTATCTATTATACGGGTGTATACAAGGACGGAAAGCTTGTTCTTTCAATGACGACCGAAAAGCCTGATTACACATCAAATAAAAAACCTGATCTTTACAGACCGGTTAATCCGTCTACGACCGCAACAGTTCCTCTCGGCACTCAGTCAGGAGAGACTGTCAAGGGCGCAACAAGAGATTACATTCAGTATTTCGGCGGTAAAGGTGCAGATATGACAAGAGCTGTCGCTTCTTGCGAAAAGGGAGGCTATGTGGCAGCTGTTTATTCAAACTCTTATGATGCAGATTTTGCAGGCACAAGCAAGGATTGGGCAGGACACAGTGCGATCGTCAAGTATGCCGATGACGGTAAGGTGGAATGGACATACCATATCGGTGGCGATTCAGAGGTATGGATCAATGATGTGACAGAGCTCAAGGACGGTACGATTATCGGTGTCGGTATGACAATGGCAACGGAAACAGAGCCTGCAAAGGTTGCAAAATCGCACTCAGCAATCATTATCCGTCTTAAGAAGGACGGTGCACATATGTGGACATATGTCTTCCCGGGCGATGAAGAGCAAACGGGTGAGGTTATCGATTGCGTTGAGGCTACACCGGACGGTGGCTTCGTGGTCGGTGGTAAGGCAACAACAAACAGCGGTTTCTTTATGAGCGAAAAAGACAGCATCAAGGCATTTATTTTCAAGTTCGATAAAAACTGCAATATCAAGTGGCGCAGAGTTCTTTCAGGCTCAAAGTCAAACAATATAAGTGCACTTGCAGTTAACGATGACGGTGAAGTTTTTGCAACCTGCGTAACGGTTTCAAATGATGGTGATTTCGCAGGTATGGAGTTTAAGGCAGGAACGGGTTCAAATAATACTGTTCTCGTCAAGCTTAATAAAAACGGTGACCTTAAGTGGAAGCAGTATCTTCAGAATTCAGGCAACAGTGAATACGAAGCTATCTGCGCTACAAATGACGGTGGTTGCGTTGTTGCAGGTTCATTTACGGTGAATAAGAGAGCAGACGGTATTTACAGATCAACTCTCGGCAAGTCTGACGGTTATGTTATCCGTTACAATAAGGATGGTAATGTTAACTGGGCTAGAATCGTCGGCGGAACAAACGCAGACTATATCCACGGAATTACGGCTGTTAAGGGTGGCTTCGCTGTCGTAGGCCGTACGGAGTCAATAAACGGTGACTTCCAGAACGAAAAGATCGGTGGCGGAACAGACGGCTACATTGTCTACCTCAACGAAGAGGGAAGCACCTGCAAGACGATTCTCTTTGACGGTAAGAATGATGACTACGCGTCAGATATATGCACACTTGCTAATGGCAAGGTTGCTGTAGCAGGTGCAACAAAGTCTAAAAACTCATTCTTCCAGAATTCAGAAGCATCAAATCAGTTTGAAGGCTTCGTTGCAATTTTCACAGCACAGAACTGATTTTAAATACAGCTTGTATCATTCATACAAGCTGTATTTTTTCTTTACAAAAATGTGATAGGGTAGTATAATTTCTCTATAATAAAGAATTCTTTTGCGAAAGGATTGGTTTTATGAAAAAGCTTTTATGCGTGATTCTTTCTCTTGTGATGATTGTTTCGTCGTGCAGCCTCGTTGCATCTGCAGCAGGGGAAGTGACGGCAGAGCCGAGCGAATATCCCGTTGTCATCGTCCCGGGCTACAGCTCAACAAATCTCTACTACGGTGACAGCCTTGAAACGGGCGAAAGCGTATGGGGTCTTGATTTTGACCATGTGCTTGACCGTGTTCTTGCAAGAATTGCAGAGCTTGGAATCGGACTTGGTTCACTTGCTTTCGGCAACGCTGAGTATATTACGGATGTTGTTGCAGAGGAAATGGTTGTCCTTCTCGAAAAGCTCCGTTGTAACCCTGACGGAACGAGCGCATATGAGCTTCATCAGGACTATACCGATGCTCACAATAAAAACAACGCTGTGCTTATCGCAACTCGTACCGATACAAAGTACAGGCAGGAAGTTGAGATTTCCGAAGAGATCGCTCAGTATATCGGCCACGAAAATATCTATAATTTCAGTTGTGATTTCAGAATGGGTGCTGAAAGCTGCGCAGGCGAGCTGGATGCTTTTGTTCAGTCTGTCAAAGAGCACAGCGGTAAGGATAAGGTAAACCTTTTTGCGATCAGCCACGGTGGTCAGGTTACGGCAACATATCTTACACTCTACGGTTATAAAGGTGATGTTGACAATGCCGTTATGACGGTACCTGCAATCGGTGGTGCAGGAATCGCTTACGATGCTATGATGGCAGACATCGCTTTCGACGAGGAGTGTCTTGTCCGTTTCGTTGAAAACGGAACGATGACGGAGGAAAATTACAACTGGCTTGTGAAGGCAAATCAGCTTGGTTTTGTTGATAACCTTCTCAACACCCTTTTCCCGAAGATTTTTCCGACTATAGGATATTGGGGCAGTCTGTGGGATTTCATCCCTGCAGATAAATATGAAAAAGCCAAGGCTCATCTTCTTGACAGTGAAGAGAGCGCAAGGCTCATCGAAATAAGCGACCGTTTTCATTATGAAATTCTTCCTTCAATGCCTGAAAAATTTGCAGAGTGTATTGAAAACGGAATGAACATTTCAATAGTCGCAGGTACGGGCAACCGTGTTGTTACGGGTATGAATGAAAACTCGGACGGCATCATAACTACCAACGCTTCAACGGGTGCAACCTGCGCTCCGTACGGCAAAAGATTTGCAGACGGTTACAAGCAGATAAATCCCTGCGGCGGTAAGGATAAGGTTTCTCCGTCAATGGAAATTGATGCTTCAACGGCTTATCTTCCTGACAACACATGGTTTGTTGACGGACTTTTCCACGGAATGACATATAAGGATAACTACACAAGAGTCCTTATGATGACTCTTCTTCTTACGGACGAGATAACGGATGTTTATTCAGATGCCGATTATCCTCAGTTCAAGTATTCAACGAATGCATCCCATACCGTTCATGCTGCATTCAACGGATGCGATGAAGGTATTCTTTCTGCAAAGGCAGAAAGCCTTGTTGTAACAAATGTGTGTGCAAACAGCAATGTAAGAATTATTGCAGTTGAGTGTGATGGTGCAGAGCTTCAGTTTGATGTTGACCCGGGTGTAAAGCTTTTGCCGGGCGAAAATATTGAAATCGGATTCACCGGAGAGCTTCCTGCCCTTTCTGATACGGTTGTCAATGTGACTGTTTATTATGCTATGGACACGGTGATTCCTATCGGCTACAGAACACAGGGCTTCAGACTTCTTAACGGTGAAACGGCAGCAAGTGAAGAAGAGTATTCTGATGCAGAGGCAACAATGCCTTTTGACAGCGTCATCAACGATACGGTTGATAACTTGCTCAGAAAAATCGGCTTCAGAGAGCTTGTCTCTATGATTTATTCAATAATCAATTATTGGGTAGTGAATATCTTTAATTTCTGAACAGCATAAGTAAAAGCGACTTGCTCACCGTGAGCAAGTCGCCTAATCTTTGTTATGGTTATATTTTTTTACCATTTATTTTGATTGGCTTTGCAGGAGCACCGACGGCTGTACAATCTGAAGGAAGATCACGGATGACAACCGAGCCTGCGCCGACGATAGTCCTTTCTCCAACGGATACGCCCTGAATGATCTGAGAGCCTGCACCGATTTCGCAGCAGGTGCCGATGCGGGCAGCGCCCGAAACATTTACACCGGGGTAGCAGGTAACAAAATCGTCAATTTTTGAATCGTGGCCGACTGTTCCGTCAGCACCGAAATAAACATGGTTGCCGATTTTGATATCAACTGTAACATATGTATGTGCGCAGATGATACAACCTTCTCCGAACGAGGTTCTGTCTTTGTTGTAAACACAGGCAGGGTCGATCAGTGTTGCAAACTTAACGGGGGCAATTCTGAGAATTTTTTCTACAGCAGATTTTCTGATCTCTGCTTTGCCGACTGCGCAGACATAATAGGCATCAGGATAAGTTGCAACATCGGCAGAGTTTCCGAGAACCCGGTATCCGTCGATGATCTTACCTTTATAGCTTGGCTTATCGTCGATAAAACCGAGGATATTCCATTCCGGCTTTACGGCATTGATTCTTTCAGCCATCCAGATTGTTTCTCTTCCGAGACCACCTGCACCGATAATGATAAGGTCCTTCATCCTGTCGCCTCCTTTTTGTTAATTTTTAAACGATTTATAATAGTATTATAACAGCTTTGCTGTATTGTTGCAAGTCAATATTGTTCGTCGTAATACATAGGTTTTCGATAGCTTTTTTGAGCAACATTACCTCAATGTGACGATACTTACTCCGTCTTCGCCTTCACCGAAGGTGCCGAGACGGTGCGACTTGACAAATGTTGACTTTTTGAGGTATTCCCTTACGGCAGACCTCAGCACACCGGTGCCTTTGCCGTGAATGACTGTGAATTCACCGATACCCATACGCAAAGCGTGGTCAATATATCTGTCAAGCTCGAGAAGACCCTCGTCAACGGTCATTCCACGCAGGTCAAGGCTCGTTTTTGCGCTCATATTCATACGGCTTTCCATCTTGCCTGTTGCGACGGTACGCTTGCCGGAGGTTTCCTTCTTTTTCTTTTCGACAAGTCGGAGGTTTTCCTCTTTGACTCTTGTTTTCATCGTACCCATCTGAACGGTTACGAGACCTTTTTTGTCTTTGAGAGTAACGACTGTTGCCTCGTTACCGATGTCTGCGATGATAACTGCATCACCGATTTTTAACGGACGGGGAAGAACATAATCTTCGTCAGCGTCAAGGGTGCCGATGATCGGATCGGCAGCAGAGTCGATTGCATCGATACCTTTTTTGACGGCTGCTCTTGCACGGCGGGCCATTTCGGCTGCATCCTTTTCTTTAGCCTGCTGTTTGCGAAGCTCCTCAAGCTCGTTGAGAAGCTGATAGGCTTCTCTCTTTGCCTGCTCCGTTATGCGAAGTGCCTGAGCCTTTGCGTTTTCCATTTCTTTTTCACGCATTGTCTGAATTTCGGCTTTCAGCTGCTTTGCTTTTTCAAGCTCTCTGTCAGCAGCAGCACGGATTTTCAGAGCCTCATTATGCTCGTCTTCCATTTTTTTACGGCTTTGTTCAAGTCTGTCAACAACATCCTCAAAACGGGTGTTTTCTGTTGAAACAAGCTCCTGCGCGTGTTCAATTATACTGTCTGAAAGGCCGAGTCTCTGCGAAATGGCAAAAGCATTTGAACGGCCGGGCACACCGATAAGAAGACGGTATGTAGGACGAAGAGACTGAACATCAAACTCGCAGCTTCCGTTTGTAACACCGTGCGTCTGCAAAGCGTATGCCTTAAGCTCAGCATAATGCGTTGTCGATGCGATCTTGGCTCCCTGATTGCGAAGCTGCTCAAGGATGGAGATTGCAAGCGCAGCACCCTCTATAGGGTCTGTACCTGCGCCCAACTCGTCAATGAGAACAAGGCTTTTGTCATCTGCCTCCTTGAGTATGTTGATTATATTCGTCATATGTGACGAGAAGGTTGAAAGCGACTGCTCAATGCTCTGCTCGTCACCGATATCTGCAAGAATCTTTGTGAAGACGGAGATTTTGCTTCTGTCGTTTACGGGAAGCATAAGTCCGCACATTGCCATAAGAGATAAAAGACCGATTGTTTTGATTGAAACGGTTTTACCACCCGTGTTCGGTCCCGTGATAACGATTGTGTCAAAGTCCTTGCCAAGCTGAATGTCAACGGGGACAACCTTTTTCTTGTCGATAAGAGGATGTCTTGCGTTGCGAAGCTCAATGATTCCTTCGTCATTCATCTCGGGGACGGAAGCGTTCATCGCATAGGCAAGCTGTGCCTTTGCAAAAACGACATTCAGCTCAACGGCACATTCATAGCTCTGCTTGATTGAGTTTGCAAAGCTGCCGACTGTTGCTGAAAGCTCAGCGAGGATACGGTCGATTTCGTCCTGCTCCTGATTTTTGAGAATCCTTATCTGGTTGTTGGCTTCAACAACGGGCATCGGCTCAATGAAAATCGTAGCACCGCTTGCAGATGAATCGTGAACAAGACCGGGTATTTCGCTTCTGTATTCGTTCTTAACGGGCACAACATAGCGTCCGTTTCTCATTGTGATGATAGCATCCTGAAGATATTTTGAATAGTTTGTATTGTGAGTGAATTTGCCGAGCTGCTCTCGCACCTTGCCTTCCTGTGTGCGGATTTTTCTTCTTATATCTGCGAGGAGGGGAGACGCATTGTCTGCAATTTCTTCTTCGGAAATAATTGCGCCCGTGATTGTTTCTTCAAGAAACTTATTCGGCACAAGTGCAGAAAAGTAAATATCAAGAATTGTTTCAACGCCTTCGTTGGTGCTTCTCCATTGAACGATTGAACGGATAACTCTCAGCACAGCTGCGATGTCAAGCAGCTCACGCAGGCTGAGTGTGCTTCCTGCGTCTGCTCTGAAAAGAGCGTTATTGACATTGGTCAACCCTCCGAAGGACGGGCCTCCGAAACGGGCAAGAAGCATATGTGCATCCTTTGTCTGGTTCATAAGAGCCTGCGCAGAGTCAAGATCGGGCTGAGGCTTAAGCTCAAGTGCAGCAAGCCTTGCATCTTCACAGGAAGTGTGAGAAGAGAGCATCTCAAGAACTTTATCAAGCTCAAGCGATTTATGATGTTTGTTCATATCTCTCATCCTTTCATAGCCTTATAAAAATCGAGTGTTTTAAATTTTTTTGCCGTCTGGGTCAGCAGGAAATTTTCCATCACATCAGAAAGAAAATCAAGGCTTTCCTCCTGAAGAGTGAACGAGAAAAGCTTTGCACTGTCCGAGTAGCAGATGTGCCTCATCGCTGAAAGAACACCGTTCGGCAGAGCGATGCAGGTATGGTCAGAGACGCATTCGTCACAAAAAATCTGACCCTCAACCGGGCTGAAAAACATTCCGTTTTCGGAGAATTTTTCGCAATCTCCGCAAACGACGAGGTCGGGCATATAACCCGAAAGTGTCATCATCCTCAGTTCGACAATCGCCTTCAGCTGCGAATGAGGACGCTTGTTTTTTGAAAGCATATGTAATGCGTTGAGAACGAGCTTCAGGTAATCACCTGCATCATCCTCAACGGGTGCGAGTTCTCCTGCAAGCTCACAGAAATACTGCGCAAGAGAAAGCGATTCAATGTCATTTCTCAGGTCAAAAAATATTTCAATCGGCTGTGCTTCATCAATCGAGTAGGCATCCTTGCCTCGATAGATAGAAAATTTTCCGTAAGCAAAAAGCTGAGTTGCACTCTGAGACTTGCTTTTGATTCTCTTTGCACCTCTCACAAAAGCGCGAAGAACACCGTAATCACGGGTGAGCAGAGTAACGAGACGGTCATCCTCGCCCGTCTGCTGCTCCCTTATTATCAATCCGTCCGTGCTCAGCTTCATTTTCGTTCTCCTGTGTGATGTTTCTGTATTGCAGATAGTCGCAAACCTTGCCGGTGGAGGCAAATTTATACCAGGCGGCAAGTTCTTTATAGTTTGTGTTCATAAAATCATCCCTCCAAATAAAAGTATTTGCAGGGATGGTTTTTTTATTATATTTTAGTCAAGTCCAAAATTATGAATTAAACCTTCACGGTTTCTCCAACCTTCTTTAACCTTGACCCAACAACGAAGGTTGATTTTGCACATGAAAAATTTTTCCATATCCTCACGAGCTCTTGTTGAAACTTTTTTGAGCATTGCGCCACCTTTGCCGATGATAATTCCCTTATGGCTTTCCTTTTCGCAGTAAATAACTGCTTCAACATCCATAATATCGGAATCATCACGCTCACGCATCTTCTCAATGCTGACTGCAACACCGTGAGGGATTTCTCTGTCGAGATTGCGAAGGAGCTTTTCTCTTATCATTTCAGCTGCGATAACTCTCTCAGGCTGGTCCGTAAGAGTATCTTCAGGGAAGAAGAAGACACTTTCCTCAGCGAGCTTGTTAAGCTCTTCGAGAAGGGCATCCATATTGATTCCTCTCATCGCAGAGACGGGAACGATTGCTTCAAAATCATAAACGAGAGAAAGCTCAGCGATTCTTGCCATAAGAACTTCCTTGTCGGGGAGAGTATCTACCTTGTTGATAGCAAGAATAACAGGCATCTTAAGCTTTTTGAATTTTTCAATCAATTCTATTTCAGCAGGTCGCAGCTCTCCCTGAGGCTCAACGACGAACAGACAAGCGTCAACGCCTGCAACGCTGTCGCTTACGGCCTGAATCATTTTTTCGCCAAGCTTTGTTTTAGGTCTGTGAAAACCGGGGGTGTCCGTAAAAACAAGCTGAGTGTCGCCCTCAGTCAGAACGCCCATAATCTTTGTGCGGGTGGTCTGAGGCTTTTCGGAAACTATTGCGATCTTCTGGCCGAGCAAACGGTTAAGAATAGATGATTTGCCGACGTTCGGGCAACCAACGATTGCGATAAATGCGGTTTTAGTCATCAGAGTTCCTCCGTATAGTAGCTGTCGCTTCTCTTAAGACCGAGCTGAGTGAGAACGGTCTCTTCCTTTTCACGCATACGAACCATCTCAAGTCCACCGTTTTCGTGGTCATAGCCAAGCAGGTGGAACATTGAGTGAACGGTAAGGAATGCAATCTCTCTCTGAAGAGAATGGTCATAGAGCTTTGACTGCATAATTGCGTGTTCAATCGAAATAACGATATCGCCGAGCATCTTTGCTCCTGTATCGTGGTTAATATCATATACTCCGTCTTCGCCGAGAGGGAAGGAAAGAACATCGGTGCTGTTGTCGACATTGCGGAATTCCTTGTTGAGCTGATGAATGATCTCGTCGTTGACAAATCTTACGCTGATTTCAGCCGAGCCTTCGAAACCTTCATTTACAAGAACGGCATTGCAGCAACGGCGGACGAGCATTCTGACACCTGTAGGAATTCTTATGTCTTTCTGATCGTTTGTGATGATTACTTTGATTTTGTCTGTCATTTTCTTTTCCTTGCCTCCTCGTATTTTTCGTACGCCTTGATTATATCCTGCACAAGCTTATGACGCACGACATCCTTTTCGGAAAAATGAACTATTTTAACGTCGTCGATATTTTTAAGAATTCTCGTTGCTTCAACAAGACCTGAACGCTTACCGTCGGGAAGGTCTATCTGCGTAACATCGCCCGTAACGACCATCTTTGAATTGAAGCCGAGTCTGGTCAGAAACATTTTCATCTGCTCCGGAGTAGTGTTCTGCGCTTCATCAAGGATAACGAAGCTGTCGTCAAGCGTTCTTCCTCGCATGTATGCAAGGGGAGCAACCTCGATGCTGCCTCTTTCCTGATAGCGTTGGAAATTTTCTGCCCCGAGCATATCAAAAAGAGCATCGTAAAGAGGTCTGAGATACGGATCGACCTTCTGCTGAAGGTCACCGGGGAGAAAGCCTAGTTTTTCACCTGCTTCAACGGCAGGACGGGTCAGAATGATCCTGTTGATTTCTTTTGCCCTGAAAGCGTTGACGGCCATTGCGACTGCAAGGTAAGTCTTTCCTGTACCTGCAGGGCCGACGCCGATGACGATTGTGTTGTCGGCAATTGCACGGACATATTTTTCCTGGCCGATCGTTTTAGGCTTGACGGGTTTACCCTTCGTTGTGATGCAGATGCAGTCACCACTCATCTGTTTAAGCTTGTCCTCTGCTCCGTCATCAACCAAGGATGTGACATAGCGCACATTCTGCTCGTTAAGAGCTTCGCCTTTGTTGATAAGGCTCAGAAGCCCGTTGATGGCTCTTACAGCAAGGCTGACATTTTCAGCTTCACCACTTACCTTCAGGTCAGCACCGCGGCAAACGACCTTGACCGAATATTTTTTCTCTATAAGTTTTATGTTTTCATCAAAACTTCCGAAGAGGCTTACTGCCTGCTCCATACGGTCAAAATTGATAATCTGCTCAAACAATAAGGATAACCTCGCTTTGTCAATAAATGAAAAGGGTAAAAAATACCATCTTCAGAGTGCATTATAACATATAATATGTAAAATGTCATTGAAAAAATGAAATTTCATAATTATTTTTACACAGAAATTTTGTATTATATTTATACATTTTGCTTGTTTTACCACTTTGATGTCAAAATTAATCTTGACTATCTTTAATTTATTTGGTATTATCTTTAAGATAGGAGGGGACTGCATGAGCGAAAAGAAAACAATCAAAAAAGAAACCCAGCAGGTTAAGCAGAAACTTACCCTTCCGTGGCTCATAATTTCCATTGCTTCTATGGTTACTTTTTTTGCCTTCGTAATTGCTATGTTTTACGGCAAATACACGGCAGAGCTTTTTGCAACGTTTGTTCTTGTCATCGCATCAGGCATTTTTCTTGACGGAATCCATAAGAAAAAGCAGAACTATATCTCGGGAAATATCAATTTCTTCATGGTTATTCTGTGTATTCTCTGTGCCGTAATGATAATTGCGATAAATAGATAAAGGATTTTATACTTTTTTTATTAAAAAGTATGGAAATAAAAAGAAACATGTGGTATGATATTACCACTGAAAAAATTATTTGGGGGTAACAGTAATGAAAGACACCATTTTTAAGGCGATTGCTATAATCGTTTGCGTATTCCTCGTATCAAATGCTTTCTCATCAGGTATTGCAAAGTTTGCAGACGCTGAGAGAGAAATCGCTGCTTATAAGGCAGAAATCGAAAGCTATCGTAACGGTGGCGGCTCAAGCATTGAAGGCGGTCTCGACAGCTTGTTTGATGAAGAAGAAACAGACACATCAACAGACGGTGGCGCAACAGACGGCGGTGCAACAGATGGCGGCGCAGCAGATGGCGGCGCAACAGACGGCGGTGCAACAGACGGCGGTGCAACAGACGGCGGCGCAGCTCAGCCTCAGGCTAAGCTTTCAAAGTCAGAGTTCATCAAGCTTCTTAACGATGAAACAGCTAAGGCTGCTAAGGGTTCTTACAAGGTAACAAGAACAGGCGTATTCACAAAGGCAGTTGACGTTGGTAGCGCAACAAACGCTCTTAACTCAATCATCAAGGGTGTTGATAAGAACGCAGACCTCAACTCAGTTGTTGGTGGCTTCCTCGGCATCAAGAAGGATCCGATCAAGGGTACAGTTACAAACGGTAAGATCGAAGGCGCAGAGGCTAAGTACGCTCTTAAGGGTATGTCACTTACTGAGACTGATGTTATCGACTTCCAGGCTAACGCTTCAGGCACACAGTATGCAATCGTTATTGCAAACTGCCCGACTCCGAACGAAAGTAGCCCGATCGCTCACGCAACAAACGACTATATCACATTTGCTGAAGTTAACAAGGGTATTTCAGATTCAGTTGGTAGCGCAGTTGTAGTTGAAGAAGGCAAATCATCAGCTAACTATACAAAGATTGCTTTCGTTGTAACAGTTGCAAACGGCAAGATCACAAAGATCAAGTATTCTTACACACTCAGCGCAAAGCTTTCAATCAAACTTGCTATTGTTACAGCTAACGGTACTGGTGAAGCTGACATCAAGGGCGAATACACAGACATCAAGTATTAATCCCTGAAAACCAAAAAATCAAGCACCATCGCAAGATGGTGCTTTTCTTTTGCCTAAGGGTAAAAAAGAAGCAACCTCTCATAAAAGAAAGGTTGCTTTTTTTAAAGATAAATTATGCAGCAAAGTTAGCGAAGAAGTTCTCGATGATGTCGATGATACCGGCAGCGTCGAACTCGCCAAGGAAAGCGAGAAGCTCTTCAACCATTGCAAGAATCTGTGCAACGAAATCCATAGTTATTTGTCCTCCTCATTTTGTCGGATTACTCCGCATAAAAAGAATAACATATGCAACACGGTGTAGTCAATTAACAAAATAGCAGAAAAATTACGCTATAAATCCATACAAATTTGTAAAAATGTATAATCCTATTTAACGAGATCGTTAACTTTCTCAGTAATTGCCTCTGCAGTATCTCTGTAATACTGGGTTTTGGGATTTGGATGCTTGTTTTCATCCCAGAGCTTCTGAGCAACGGGTGCCCACTCTGCAGCGAATCTGTCGCATTTAGCACAAAGGTGCTCAACACCTTCCTGATTGACAAGATCGGTTGATTTTGCTCCCGTCACAGCTACAATCTTACGAAGGCAGTCGGGATTTTCAAGAAGGGGACACGGACGAAGATGGTTGTCGTTGAAGGGCTGATTGTGATAATAAGCCATAAACAACGGACTTTGCAAAGCTTCGAGAATAGTATGTGTTCGGATGTTTGAATCTGAGAAATGAATGAAAACGCAAGGCTCCATATCACCGGCAGAGTTGATGTGAATATAGTTTCTGCCACCTGCGATACAACCACCGACATATTCACCGTCATTCTGGAAATCCATAACGAACATCGGCTTGCCGGTCTTGCTGTTACGGACTCTTCTGAGCCAGTTATACATATAGGTTCTCTGCTCGGGAGTCGGGATAAGCTCTGCCACGGCATCTGTGCCGACAGGCATATAGTTGAAGTAAAGGCCGAACTTAACACCTTTTTCAATCATAAGATCAAGGAACTTGTCGCTTGTGACCTCATCAATGTTCTTTGAGGTATAGCAGACGGAAATGCCGTAAAGGCAACCGTTTTTCTTGAGCAGGTCGAGAGCTTTGATGGATGTTTCGTAGGCTCCCTCGCCACGGCGGAAGTCGTTTGTTTCCTCATTTCCTTCTATGCTGATCGCAAGGGCAAGATTGCCGACTTCTTTCATATCGTCGCAGAATTTCTGGTCTATGAGAGTTGCGTTTGTGTACGCAAGGAAGGTACAGTTTTTGTGTTTACGGCAAAGCTCAAGAATATCATTCTTACGGATAAGAGGCTCACCACCCGTAAACATATAAAGGTGAGTACCGAGTGCGACACCCTGAGAAACGATGCTGTCCATCTCCTCAAGGCTGAGATTGAATTTGTGACCGTATTCAGCAGACCAGCAGCCCTTACAGCGAAGGTTGCAGGCGCTCGTCGGGTCAAGGAGCATAATAAAAGGAATATTGCATTTGTATTTTTCACGGTTCTTTCTTACGGCCTTTGTACCGTGGTATCCGGCACCGAGCACGAAAGAAAGGAAAGCTTTTTTGAGGTTTTCTCTGTCGATATCGCTGAGGATTCTCATAACATAATCCGCCCAGACGTTGTCATCGTCTTGCACAGCGGTGCGGAAAGAGTCAAAAACTTTTTTGGGGAAAGTTTTTCCTGAGATGAACTCAGCTTTGTTGATAAGCTTAACGATATTTTTCTTCGGGTCTTTATCAACATACCGGAGAGTTTTATCAAGCACAAAGCCTGTTACGGCACGCATAATACTTTCTTTTATCATTTTCCCACCCCCTTAAAAACATTATTAATCATTTTCTCATATTTTTTCATCAATGTCAACCGAAAAAACTTTACAACTTGTGCATTTGGTCGAAAATTAATGATTATATTGAAATTACAGAAAATCGTTTGTTGACATTATCGTTCATTTGAGATATAATTGTTTAGCAAATAATTATTTTTTTGGAGGTTTTGCTATATGAAAAAGTTTTTAAGCATTCTCCTTGCACTTGTTATGTGCTTTGCTGTTGCAGTGCCTGCATTTGCAGCTGACACAGCAGAAGGCCTTAAGTTCGGTGACGACGGCAAGTTCAAGATTATGCAGATTGGCGACACTCAGGATATGATCCTTAAGGATGTTGCTGAAATCAAGCTTCTTACTGCTGCTATCGAGCAGGAGCAGCCTGATCTCCTTGTTTTCACAGGAGACCAGCTCACAGACTTCTTCCCGGGTGCAAATGTTAATGGTCTTAAGAAGTGTCTTTCAAATCTCTTTGATATTATCGACACTTATGACATTCCGTTCATCGTAACATATGGTAATCATGACCATGACTATGATGATATCTGGCCGGTTGAGGAGCAGCTTGCTTTCTACAGACAGTATGAAAACTGCATCGTTCCTTACGACGGATTCAATGCAGGTACATACAATGTTCCCGTTAAGTCTTCAGACGGCAAGAGAATCGCATTCAACATCTATATGATGGATACAAACAATAAGCGCGCTGACAGCGACCTTCTTACAGGTTATGAAGGCGTAAAGCCGGAGCAGGTTGAATGGTACAGACAGAAGAGTGATGAGCTCAAGGCTGCAAACGGCGGCAAGGTAGTTCCTTCACTTCTCTTCCAGCACATCCCTGTTAAGGAAATCTATCAGTTCCTTGATGAAGTTCCCTACAATGAAGCAGGCGATGATGCTGTATTCAGCATCGACAACTTCAAGTGGTACACACTCAACGATAAGGTTATCGATGGCGTTCTTGGCGAAGTTCCTTGCTCAGAGCCTCTTGAGAGCCACACAGGTCAGTATCAGGCTTGGGTTGAAAAGGGCGACATCATCGGTGCATATTTCGGCCACGACCATGTTAACAGCTTCCGTGGCAAGACAGATGACGGCATCGTAATGGGTTACAACGGCGGTACAGGCTTCAGCTCATACGGCAGAGGCGGCGACCGTTCAGTAAGAATCTTCGAAATCGATGAAAACGATCCTGCAAACTACAATACATATGAGTTGACATTCAATAAAATGGTAATGGAAATCCCGTTCTATTTCCTTGATCTCTTCTCACCTGCAATCGTAACAACACTCGGTAAGATCTTGAAGGTTATTCTTCCGAGTTTCGCATGGGATCTCATCCTTGAATCTATGTAATCAAAAAACAGCCACTCTCTCCAGAGGGTGGCTGTTTTACTTCTTGAGCTTTTAATTTGGTTATGTTTAAACTGTCAGACAGTAAAAAAGGGTTGCTCAGCCGAGCAACCCTTTTTGTTTATAAGCAATTTCTGATAAATCCTGCAAGTGAGGGGACAATACTTTTGATGTTTGTTTCCGTTGTGTTTATACAAAGGTGGTAGCTTTCTTTTTTGCCCCAGGGAATATCCGTTATGATTTTGCGCTGTCTTTTTCTGCCTGCATCGACCTGCTTGATTTTTCTTGCAAGCTCTCTGTCCGTCAGCTGTTCATTAACGGGTGCACGCCAACGGCAACGCTTGATTTTAGCTTCCATATCGGCATAGACGAAAATATTAAACGGCTTGTAGTCCTTGAGCAACGCATCAGCACTTCTGCCGACGATAACCATATCAGTCTTCTTTTCAGCAAGAGCTTTTATGATTTTCTGCTCCGCAACGAGAAGATTGGTGATGTTTTGCTGCAAAGCATCGGTGTAGAAAAATGTTCTGCCAAAAGTAATGGGAACATTCATAGAAATTTTGCCGTTCAGCACGGTTTCAACATAATCTGCATCCATATTGCTGCTTTCTGCAACCTTGTCGATGATTTCCCTGTCGTAGTATTCGAAGCCGAGCTCATCTGCAAGTCTTTTGCCAAGCTCTCTGCCACCACTGCCGAATTCGCGGCTTATCGTTATTATTTTTGCCATAACTAACACCTCCGTTTTCTGATTGCAGATATATCTGCATTCATATACTTTACAATATAAATATAACACAAAACAGGGAAAATGTACAGAAAAAAATCAACTCTGCCCGAAAAAGCAGAGTTGAAACAGCATTCAGACTGATTTTTTCTTTTTTCTGAAAAATGCAAACGGTTTTTTAGGCTCTTCTTCGTTGTTGAAATCGGTGGGATTCCATAGGTGAATAACGCCTTCATCGTTGAGGAGCTTTATGATAATCATAAGTGAAATATCGCAGAATGTCGGTTCG
>JAZORX010000284.1:0-18738 GCA_045656845.1 Acutalibacteraceae bacterium
ACTTTGCTACATAATAACATAGCATGCTCAAGTAGGATACCACACTTTTCTCAATAAATCAAGTCTTTTTTTGAAAAAAATTCAAAAATTTTAAAATTTTTTCAATGTGGTTTCTGAGCATACTTTTCTCTGCCTTTTATCGCAAATTATTATGGGGTAAAAGCACTGCTATATATTATATTATAAAATGTATACGAAATCAACTGTTTTTTCGACATAATCGACACTTTGTTTTATATTGATGTTTGACTTTTCTATTGATTACAGTTATAATATATGGGACTATGAGGCAGTAGGTCTAATTTAAAAAGGAGTGAAACCAATGCAATTATCCGATATCGGTGTATTTCTCGGAGACCTTTCTCTCTGGGAGATTAACCACCACACAAAAAATCCGATGAAAGCGCAGCGCAAAACCCTTCAGAAAATCATAAACAAGAATAAGAACTGTGAATACGGTAAGAAGTATGACTTCGCTGATATCCATTCTATTGAGGATTTCCGCGCAAAGGTTCCTCTCACAAAGTATGAGGACTATGAACCGTATGTTGAGCGAATGATTCATTCTAAAGAAAAGAATCTTATGTTCACAGGATATAATGTGCGTTACTGTTCATCTTCAGGCAGCGTGGGCAAACCGAAAATTCTTCCTAAATCAATCAAAGATCTTTGGAATATGCAGTGTATCGGCTTTTCCTGTTCAGTTGCCACAGCGCACCATTACCTGAAAAATAAAGGCATAAAGATGCCTGCACAGAGAGGTCCGCTTGTACTTATCCTTACGGGACACAAGCTTGAAGACGGCAAAATGTGTAACGGCGCAGGACAGATTCCTTTGCTTTACCTCAAACCTCTTCTCAGCATGTTCTCTACCTCCCCTGTTTCATTGCTTATCCCCGAGCATGAGGAATTACTTGATACATCATACCTTCAGCTCAGATTCGCTCTTGAGGACAGAAATGTTTCTTACCTCGAATCCATCGTTGTTACTCTTCTTACAACAATGTTCGACTATCTCGAAGAGAACTGGGAAATGCTCTGCGATGATATAGAAAAAGGTATTATCAATCCGAATATCAAGATCACACCCGAGCTTCGCAAGAAATACGAAAAGAAATTCAAACCCAATCCGACACGTGCTGCAGAGCTTCGCCGCGAATTTGAGAAGGGCTTCGATACACCTGTCGCACCGCGTATCTGGCCGAAGCTTACATGGGCACACGGTATGGTGGGTTCAACACTTAAGGTTTATGTTGAAAAGCTCCGCAAGTCTATCGGCGATATTCCCATTCACAACATGGGTTATGCAGCAGCTGAAGGCTTCTTCGCAATGCCGACAGAGCTTGATGTTCACGATGGTGTCCTTCTTCCGCACTGTATTTTCTTCGAGTTCATTCCTATTAATGACGATGTAGAGGATGAAACAGAAAGCGACAACCCGAAGACACTCCTCATCGATGAGCTTGAAGTCGGCAAGAAATATGAAATTGTTGTTTCCAACTTCTCCGGTCTTTACAGATACCGTATCGAGGATGTTGTTCAGGTTACAAAAATGTATAACAACACTCCGAGAATCGAGCTTCTTTACAGAAAGAACCTTGATATGAATGTTGCAAACGAAAAGACAACTACCCAGATGTGCGACTTCGTTGCAAAGAACATCGCAAAGAAGAGTGGCAAAGAATACACTCAGTTCAGCTATTACCCTGATTTCTCAACAAAACCGCCTCGTTACTGCCTTCTCGTTGAACCCAAAGAGGCTGTAAGTGAAGAAGAAAGACAGCAGATGATCGAAATTATGGACGAAGAATTCTGTGAGGTTAACGAAAAATACTTCAAGTACAGACGCTGGGGTATGCTCAACAGACCTGAAATCCTCATCCTCAAACCGAAAACCTATTGGGATTACAGAGAAATGCTCCGTGCGAAGGGTGTTGTTCTTAACCAGATCAAGCCCGTTACAGTTATCAACAGTGCAGAAAGAAAAGACTTCTTCTTCTCGCATGTAGAAACAGAAAATTCATCAACACTTGACGAATGGAAAGCATCTAAGGAGTGATTTTAATGAAAAAGTTCTCTAAAAGACTTTTATCTGCCGTTCTCTCATTAGCTATTATTCTCGCAACTTTCGCATTTTCAGCATCAACCTCTGCCGCTGATGCACCCGGCACGGACATCCCTCTGATTTATGTCGTCGGCACAGGCGGACATCTCATAGCAGATAACCCTGACGGAACAACGAGAAAGATTTTCCCGTTGCAGCTTCCCGAAAACTTCATTATGGACACTGTAAAGGAAAATATTGATGTTTTCGCAAAGGCTGTTTTAACTCAGGAATGGGATGAATTCTGCGATGTTGCTTACGGAATCGTCTCCCCCCTTTACGCTGATCTTATGCTCGACAAGGACGGAAATCCCCGTGACAACAGCCGTGTCGATATTCCAAGCATCAACAGAATCAACCCTACAAAAACGAACGGCAAGTACGGCACCGAGCAATTCAAATTTGCTTATGACTGGCGAATAGATCCTTATGTCACAGCAGAGAAGCTTCACGAATATATAGAAGCTGTTCTTGCAGCTACCGGTGAAACAGAAGTTGCTCTTCTCGGCCGTTGCCTTGGCGACTGCATCACAGCCGCTTATATGGAAAAATATGACGGTGAATATGTCAGAGATTATATTTCATACGCAAGTGCTCTTAACGGTGCAGAATTCTGCACAAAGGCTTTCTGCGGTGAGATTTATCTTGATGCAGATGGAATTGAAAGATTCGTTTACGACCTTGAGATCTCAACTGACAGCACCATAAGCGAGCTTATTCAGGCTGTTGTTACCGTTCTTAACGAAACCTACGGTCTTGATTTACTTGCATGGTCAGTAAACAATGTTTATCCTGATATTTATCTCAATCTCGTTCCGAGACTTCTCAGAGATATGTACGGCAACTTCCCTGCTTACTGGGCAATGGTTTCCGATGAAGATTACAACAAGGCTAAAGAAACAGTCTTTTACGGCGTAGATAAGGCTGAATATGCAACCTTTATCGAAAGAATTGATAACTACCATTACAATGTTCAGGTTAAGGCTCCTGAGATGTTCAAAGAGTTCAGAGATAACGGTGTCAACGTTGCAAACATAACAAAATACGGCTATCAGACGCTTCCCGTTGTAAAAGATGCTGATGTTCTTGCTGAGGACTTCTGCACAGTTTACAAGGCTTCTATGGGCGCTACAACAGCCACAATCGACACCACTCTTTCTGACGATTACATCGCTGCAGCTCAGGCAAACGGAACAGATAAATATATCTCTCCCGATAAGCAGATTGACGCTTCAACCTGTGCTTTGCCCGATACAACTTGGTTTATCAAAAATATGAAGCACTCAAACTTCCCTGAATCAATCAACCGTCTCTTTGATAAGATAATCAATATTGACGGATTTAATGTGTTCAGTGATGCAAATTATCCTCAGTTTCTTGTTTATGATGACGAAGCATCTGAAATTTATCCGATGACTCCCGATAATATGAACACAACTGAGAGATACAACCCCGATTTCTTTGAAGCATTGAAGAAGATTCTTGAATTCCTCTTCAACCTGATCAGAAATTCAATAGCAGACAGCATGGGTCCTGCTCCTGCTGAATAAAATGCATAACAAAATCTCTCGTTTTCATCTGAAAACGGGAGATTTTTATTTTGATTATTATTTTTTCAACTTTGATCTTAATTTAAGAAAAGTCGGAGCACAGGTTTTATAGATAAATTTATTGACAGGATTATGGCTGAAAAGACCGAGCTTTGTGAAGAAATTTTTCATTACATATTTCTCGTTATACATTGTGCCCGTAGTGCCGCATACACCCTCTACATTCGGATATGAACGGAAACTTCTGAATCTGATATTATCCTCCATAATAATCTTATAAAAGGCTTTTTCAATATCAATTCCTATTCTCTCATCACATATCTCTTTGGATCGGAAAAAATGCGCTTTATATTCCTCGATATTCATCTGGAATATAAGTGTGTAGCACCAGTCCATATCATCTCTGAAAAGAAAGCGGTTTACATTCTGTTTTTTGCCGCAAAGCTTTACGATATTTTTAACGAAAACCCGTCCGGTGCACTTAACAAAATATTCTTCTTTCTTTGCAAGCTCACTCTTGAGAAGCCCCTGTTCAATGCAGTCTGCTTCACCATAGGATTTTCCCAGCTCAATCGTCTTAGCAATATCAGTCTTTATCTGAACGAGTTCGAAATTCTGATGCTTTGCAAGTGCATATTGCTGAATTTCTTCCAGAGGAAAGTCTGCACCTGAATTTTCTACAAAAACGACATTTGAAAACAATTCAGTGTCAATATATTCTTTTATTGATGATACATACTGTTCCAATCGTTCCTGTGCAGCTGTTATTTTAACATTAGTATTGTTGAACACTGAAGGGTCGATTGTGCCTGTTAAAAGCAAAAGCATAATCTTTCACCTCAAAATAAATAATTAGAATGCGTAGCCGAAGATAGCCTTGATCGGGAATGTGACAACAAAGAGGAGACCTGCAACAATTCTGTCCCAGAGAGGAAGATAGTCTGCATTCATATTGTAGTTTGCCATAGCCATCTTGTTGTCTGCAAAGTAATCTTCAAATTTAACGAGATGTGTCTCATAAGTTGAAGTATCATTCTCGTTGATATTGATGATTCTTACACCTCTGTCCTCATTGCCGTAGCTGTGGAATGTGAAGCCCGGAGTAGCAACGAGATCCATACCGTGATAATCAACCTCAAAAGTGTTGTTATGGTCATGGCCGAAGAACATTGCAACAACATCGCCCTGCTGCATCATTGCAGGAACCTGCTTGCTCGGGCGTGTACCCGGGCAGGGATACTCTTTAAGATAACCTGCTTTAAGAACACCCTCTTTGAATACATAGTCCTTACCATCGTAGTTAAGAAGAGAACCTTCGATATTGTCGCCACTTTCGATAAGCTCAAAAATCTCTTTAACGATGATATGCTGGAAAGCCATTGAAGGAACAGCTTCACCACCGTTTGCAGCCTTAAGCTCTTCTGACTTATTTACATACCACTCAACCTGATCGTCGTGAACATAGTCGTAACCACCAAGCTCTTCATCATATGTGTTTGAATCGAACATCCAGAGGTTATATGCCATCTTGCTGCTGTCCTTTGAAGAATAGATCGGAAGATTGTATGTACCGCAACCATAAAGAGCCTCGCCCTCATCGATGCCGATGAAGCAATCGTACTCTTCGTAAATATCAAAAAGCTCTTCCTTTGAAAGCATATTTTCATCATCGTGATTGCCGAAAACCGCTGCAACAGGCACGCCATAGTCCTCAAAAATGTTCATATACTGGCCGATAGCTGTTTCACAATTTCTCTTATCCCAGCTTTTGAACATATCTGTACGGCAAGAACCACCTGAGATATTGTCACCTGTGAGCACAACAAGATCAGGATTCTCACGAACAAGAGCTTCCTTAAGGAATTCCTTTACTGCACCGTTAAGGAACATATCGTCCTGAAGGTCAGCAACCTGCATGATTTTGAAGTTACCGTCTTCGTTAAACTGAAGTTTACCAAAGTCCTTCTCTTCTGCTGAAACGCTGAAGCAAAGTGATGCCATAAGCATAACGATGCAAAGCATTACTGAAATAATTTTTTTCATAAATTTACCTCCGTTTTTAGTAAGTATGATCGCATACTTCATTGATTTTATCTCTGAGCTTAAGGAAATCCTCAAGCGCCTGAGGCTTATTGTTGGGGTTTCGCAAAAGTGCAGCCGGATGGAAAGTACCCATCATAAGCACCCCGTTCTTTTCGATGAATTCTCCGTGCTGCTTAGTCACCTTGAAGTCTTCACCGATGAGTTTCTGCGCTGCAATTCTACCAACGCAGACGATGATTTTCGGCTTCATCAGCCTTACCTGCTCCCTGAGCCATCCGAGACAGGCTTCCTGCTCATCCTGCTGAGGGTCACGGTTATGCGGTGGTCTGCATTTGACCATATTTGCAATATAAATATTCTTTTTTCTGTCAAGCCCTATTGCGTCCATATACTTATCGAGAAGCTGACCGCTGCGTCCGACGAAGGGTTCACCCTTAAGATCCTCCTGCTCACCCGGACCTTCACCTATGAAAAGCACCTCAGCATTTTCGTTTCCGACGCCAAATACAAGGTTTGTTCTCGTCTGCCCCAACGGACATTTCTGACAGGACGAACAATCCTTTTTCAGCTCTTCCCAGCTTTCATACATATATCATGCACCACCTTTCACAGAATTAACATCAGTTTTTATTTGCACAATCAGCTCATCAAACGAACTGAACTTCTGCTCATTACGAATAAATCGAACCAGTCTTACATCAACATTCTTTCCGTAAAGATCACCGTCAAACGAAAGGATATTCGTTTCGCTGAGAATCTTTTCCGTACCGACCGTCGGCCGTGAGCCGATGTTTGTTACACCCTTATAGCTCCGGCCATCAACTGTTACGATTGATTCATACACTCCGAAACGAGGAATCACAAATCCTTCGGGAAGCTTCTGATTGATCGTCGGGAAGCCCCATGTACGGCCTCGTTTATCGCCGTTTATCACCTCGGCACAGTAGCCGAAGTTTCTTCCGAGCATAGCATTTGCTTTTTCGATATCTCCGAATTCAACGGCACTTCTTATCGCCGTTGAGCTGACGGGCATACCGTCTTTTACAACTTCATTTATTGTAACACATTTTATATTTTTTTCGATGCATATTTCTTCCAGAAGTTTGGCGTCACCCTTGGCATTATTGCCGAAACGGTAGTTAAAACCGCAGACAACAATTCTTGCATCGAGCTCATTTATGAGTATTTTTTCAACAAACTCTTCAGGTGAATAATCCTTTATGCGTGAAAAGCTTACCGTAAACGGTTCAATGCATTTCTCCTTAAAAATTGCTGTTCTCTCCTCTTCTGCGATGAGTTTCGGAGGAGCTTCACCCACAACAGCTTTCATACTGTGCTCATCAAAAAGCATAACTGCAGCAGTTAAGTTTTCACCTGCAAGAGCAACTGTCCTGTCTATCACGGCAAGGTGACCGATATGTAAACCGTCAAAGTTGCCGAGTGCAACAGCACAGCCGTTATTCAGTTTTTTATCGGTCATAAAATCACCATTGATTATTTATTAAGAAATTCGTACGAAACACCTGCAAGCTCTTCTGCCCTGTCCTCAATGCAGATATGGCCTCCACCCTCAACGAGATAATGCTCAGCTGACGGGAAAGCATCAGAAATCTGCTGCTTCATTGAATCGCTGATGATCATATCCTTCTCTGCATTCACGATAAGCACCGGGCAATCAATATTCTTTGCACCTTCAAGATCTGTCGGTCGCTGATGCTGCATAAGAACGCAGAGTCCGTCACCTGTTCCGTCAAGCTGAAGAGGTGCAGTCACGCCTTCAAGGTTATAGTTCTTTGTATAGTCCCAGTTAGCCGTTGCCATAAGAACGACAATTTTCATCAGGAAATCAATCTTCGTGAGATACTTGAATACGAAATTTACCATCGTACCCATAATCGGCATAGATGTCATAGCTGACATATCTCCCATATCTGCAACAGGTGCTGCACAGAAAAGCATAAGCTTCTGAACATCCACACTCTGAGCAACATTGATTGCAACAGCACCACCCATTGAATGACCTGCAAGAATCCATGTTTTTTCAGGAGCTATGCTGAGCATAAGCTTTTCAACGAGAACTTCACGGGCAATTAGCTCCATATCGTTTGTTTCTCTTGTGCTGTAACCAAAATTCGGGAGGTCAACGCAATAGCAGTCGTAACCCTTCGCACTCATTTCAGCTGCCATATTCTCCCATGAGAAGCTTGACTGGCCGAAACCGTGGATAAACATTATTCTGCCCTTATACAGACCCTCGTGCTCTGAAACACGGTAGTGAAGCTCATAATCTCCATAGGTGAAAAATCTGCTGTTTTCATATGGAAGAGTTTGCTCATCTGCCGCAAAGGCAGGCACTGCAACAGCAAACATCATTACGATACAAAGAATAACTGATAAAAACTTCTTAGCCACATCAAACTCTCCTTATTTCTTTTTGAACATCTGCTTCATTCGAAGCTCTTTCGAAAGCACTCTTTTACGAAGTCTGAGCGACTGAGGAGTTACCTCAAGAAGCTCATCATCCTTGATAAATTCCATTGACTGCTCGAGGCTGAGCGTCGTAGGAGGAACAAGTCTTAAAGCGTCGTCGCTGCCTGATGCACGGGTATTTGTCATCTGCTTTTTCTTGCAGACATTGCAGACGATATCTTCGTTTCTTGAGCATTCACCAACAATCATACCCTCATAAACCTCAATGCCGGGTCCGATGAACAGATGACCTCTGTCCTGTGTGTTGAAAAGGCCGTAGCCTGTACTTGTACCTGTTTCGTGGACGACGATCGAGCCGCGTTCTCTTGTCTGCATATCACCCTTATAAGGCTCATAACCGGCAAAGAGCTGATTCATAATTCCGTTACCGTTGGTGTCTGTCATAAACTCTGAACGGTATCCGATAAGACCTCTTGACGGGATTTTGAATTCAAGGTGCGTTGCACCACCATCACGTGATCCCATATTTTCAAGTTCACCTTTTCGTGAGCCGAGCTTTTCAATGACAGCACCGACATACTGCTCAGGCACCTCTACGATAAGAAGCTCCATCGGCTCGCAAAGCTGACCGTTGATCGTTTTATAGATAACCTCAGGGCGGGAAACCTGGAATTCATAGCCCTGACGGCGCATCGTTTCAATGAGGATTGAAAGGTGCAGTTCGCCTCTGCCTGATACCTTGAATGTGTCTGTTGAATCAGTTTCCTCAACACGCATACTTACATTGGTTTCAACCTCTTTAAACAGACGGTCACGGATATTTCTTGAAGTAACAAACTTACCTTCTCTGCCTGCAAACGGACTGTCGTTAACAATGAAATTCATTGAAATAGTCGGCTCATCAATCTTGACAAACGGAAGAGGCTCAATACAATCAGGAGCGCATGCAGTCTCACCGATATTAAGGTCGACTATACCTGATACACATACAATATCACCCATCACAGCAGAGTCAACCTCAACTCTTCTGAGGCCTTCAAACTGATAAAGACGGGAAATTTTCACATTCTGTGTCTCGCCGTCCTGCTTGCAGAGAACAACATTATCGCCACGCTTGATCTTACCTCTTTCAACCCTGCCGACGCCTATTCTGCCGATATAATCGTCATAATCAAGGCTTGAAAAGAGTATCTGCAATGGTGCATCAATTTCTCCTTCAGGGGGTTCAATGTGCTCGAGAATAGAATCAAGAAGAGGTCTCATATCGCCCTCTCTGACATCTGATTCAAGAGAAGAATATCCTTCTCTTGCAGAAGCGTATACAACAGGAAACTCAATCTGGTCGTCATCAGCGCCAAGCTCGATAAACAGATCAAGCACCTCATCGATAACCTCGTCGGGTCTTGCGCCCGGACGGTCTATTTTATTAACAACCACCAGAACCTTCTTCTTAAGATTGAGTGCTTTTTTAAGAACGAATCTTGTCTGAGGCATACAGCCTTCAAATGCATCTACAAGAAGAAGAACACCGTCAACCATCATAAGGATTCGCTCTACCTCGCCGCCGAAATCAGCGTGACCGGGAGTGTCAACGATATTGATTTTTGTATCTTTATAATGAACAGAAGTGTTTTTTGAAAGGATCGTGATACCTCTTTCTCTTTCGAGGTCATTCGAGTCCATAACTCTGTCCTGCACCTGCTCATTTTCACGGAAAATACCGCTCTGCTTCAACATTTCGTCAACGAGAGTTGTCTTGCCGTGGTCAACATGAGCAATGATTGCAACGTTTCTTATACTGTCTCTTTTTGTCATATTTATCAGTCCTTGCCGTTTGGTTCTTTCAAACCTATATTTTAATATATAATAAGTATATAGTCAAGAAAATTTGTTGAAATCGATGATGTTTTGTGCTACAATCAGCAGGTAGAAAGAGGTGTTTTTATGATAAGCAAAGAAGAATGGAAAGCCTTCAGAGGCTCAAAAAAATCCCCCGATCACATCATGCTCACAATCAAGGGAAATCCTGAAACCTCAATGACCGTTACATGGCGTACAAGCACTGAAATCAACGAAGGTTTTGCCCTCTGCCGTGAATGCGGAAAAGATGAATGGATGCGTTTTGGTGCCGTAATGGGTAATTTTGATTCCGATATGGATTCAAGCCATATTTTCTGGGCAGATATGACTGATCTTAAACCCGATACGAAATACGAATATACCGTTGGCGACACAGAAAACAGAAGCGATGTTTTCTGCTTTTCGACCATTCCCGAAAACCTTGAAGATTTCAGCTTCATCTGCTTTTCAGATATTCAGACCGGCGGACCCAATCCCCCTGCGGACTATTCAGGCTTCAACGCTTTTCTTAAAGATTGCATCAAAAAACACCCTGAAGTCCGTTTTATTCTTACAGCAGGAGATAACACAAACTGTGGTCAGACCGATATTCAATGGACAGGCGCACTTGAAGGATACAAAGGTGTTATGGAAAGCATCCCTCTTATGATGAGTATGGGTAACCACGACGATATGGGATTTGAAAATTATTTCACCTTTGAAGGCAAATATTACTCTGAAAAGGCTGAATTTTTCTCAAATCAGTTCCGTGGTTCATATCCGTACAACGGTCCCGAAGAATGGAAAACAGCAAACTATTCATTTGACTACGGTAACGCTCACTTTGCCGCTATCGGCATAAGCGGGCCGGAAGACGTCAACGAATGGCTCATCAAGGATACCGATGCGAGCGACAAAACATGGAAATTCGGTTCGCACCACTTCCCTATCTGCTATGCAGGCTCAGACCTTGCGTGTGACGATTCATACCCGATGATGATGGAAGGTATGGAAAAGTTTGATATTATGTTCAGCGGTCACGAGCATTGTTTTTCAAGAAGCTACCCTCGTCGCAACGAAAACCTCTTCGACAAGCCTTCAGAAGGCACAGTTTTCTATAACCTTGGCAGCAGCAACAGAAACCCTTCAAGAATGCTTGCTCTGCCAAAGCTCTGGAATGCTGCGTGGTACCCTCACGAGGAGGAGCTTTCAATGTACGCAATAGCTCATGTAGAGGGTAGCAGACTCACCCTCACCTCTTACCTTGAGGACGGAAGGATCGCAGACAGATGCGTTATAGATAAAGAAAGCGATACCATCGACCCCATCGCTCTTGCTCCGGTTTATACAGACACAAGAATGATGTTCAAGGGTGCTGATCTCGGCCTTTGTGCAAGAACAACTCCCTGCGAAAATATTGATGGTGTATGGTGCGCTCCGGCTGCTATTCTTTTCAGATATGCAGGCTTTGATGTTGAGCTCAACGAGGGTTCAGTTTATATAGAGGCTTACCGACACAAGGCAAAATTCACTGAAGGCAGCGACATTATTGAAACTGACAGAGGCGAAATAAAAATGGAACACAAGGTCGTCCGTATGCACCGTGAACAGCTTTATATTCCTGTTGACGGTATCTGTAAGGCTTTTGATATGCGTTGCAATTATTACAAAAGAAACAATATTCTTTCTTTTGAGCACGAAAAGCAGGATAAACCTGTTCCTGTTCAGCCATAATTTACAAAACTAATCTATTGACAAAAAAATACAAAAGTGATAGAATATACCCAAATCAAGTGATCATTCACTTAGTTAATGAAAGGAGATTCGTTATGGATCAGATTACAGCACTCTTTGAAAGCATCGATTGGAACGCAATTCTTGACACAATCATGAACAAGCTCACAGACCTCATCGTTCAGATTGATTTCTCTTCAGCTCTTGAGTCTCTTGGCGGTCTCATCGCAGGTTTACTTTAATTTAACTTTAAGCAGTCGAACAATCGGCTGCTTATTTTTTTTGGTAAATACCGTCTTGACATATTGACAAAATTGTATAACAGTGTTATCATATACTCATTAAGAAGGCAGTTCGCTGCCAGTATATGAAAGGAGAAACATCATGGATCAGATTACAGCATTCCTTGAGGGTATCGATTTCGACGCTATCATCGCAACAGTTACAGACTTCCTTGCACAGATCGACTTCCAGGCTATCCTCGACGAGATCATGGCTATGGTTTCAGGCCTTATCGGAGCATAATTATAGCTACATAAAAAGAGCAGCTTACGGGCTGCTCTTTTTTCTTTTTTTATTCGACAAATATCTTGTTTTTCCTTTAACATCAAGCTTTTCGGATGTTAATATGTACTAAAGAAGCTGCTTTTTCTTTTTTTCTTTTTGTAATAAAGAAACATTGACCATAGTGGTAAAAAGTGGTATATTGTAGATAAAGAACAGCATATGAGTTTTTCTGTTCGTTAATCCCGAAACAAGGAGATGTATTATATTGAAACATGTCGGAATTGTCCGAAGCGTTGATACAGCAGGAAGAATCGTTCTTCCGATCGAAATCAGAAAAGAGCTTGATCTCATGGGTGAGGACAGCAAGGTTGAAATCATCGCAAAGGGTAACGAAATCGTCCTCAAAAAATATGCAGACGCTTGTATCTTCTGCCACGATACCGCTAACCTTTTTGATTTCAACGGTCAGAAAATCTGCCGTAACTGTAAAGATAAAATTGCAAACATATAAGAAAAAGCGAGAGGCCGGGGCCTCTCGTTTGTTTTTAGTCTTTAACTATCGAAACTGAGTCAAATTCTTCATTCGTATCTGCGTGGAAGCTTTTTATCGTCAGCTTATCCCCTTCAATTTCAAGAATTGAATAAGTTGGTCTTCTTTCCTGAACAGCAAATTCGCAGTATTCTGAAATTTCATCGCCTATACCGCTGTAGTTGCTGCCTGAGGATGAATTCTGCGTAAGGTAAAGTGTACCTTCAGGATTTTTATAAACCCCGTTTTCGCTCACATCGTCAGTAATCTCCTTACCCTTAATCATATATGAACGGCTGTAATAATGATCGTGACCGCTCAGACAAACATCAATATCGAACTCATCAATAAAAGGAACGACCGTACCCCTTGCAAACTTGTTGCCGATATCGTCTGCTCCCTGTGCATCAAACGGGCTGTGGTGCATCATAAGCACTCTCCACTTTGCATCAGGATAATCCTTGCAGGCGTTTTTAATAACCCTTCTGTTTGCTGTCGGGAAAAAATTATTTGAATCAACAACAATAAAAAGCACATCATTAACGCAGAAATAATAACCGTTTCCTGCCGGCCAACGGAACAACGAAAATGTATCGTCGTTCGGATTATTGAAATGGTGGCTGTAATTCGGTGTATAGAAATCATGATTACCTATCGCTGCGGCAATCGGAATTGAACGAAGAACCGAGGGAGATTCAAAGTATGTATACTGCTCCTCGGAATAAGAATCCTCAACCTGATCGCCCGACGAAAGGATGAAGTCTATCCCATCGTTATTTTCAACAGCCGTATCAAGAGTCTTTGTCCAACCGTATGTATCGTTCTGATATATCTCTTCCTGAGTTCCGCTTGAACGGCCTATCTGCGAGTCTGTGACAAAAAGCACTTTTGTTTTCGCATCATCTTCAGTCCTGAATGAATAAATATCGCTTTCAACCCGATTTACAGTGTAGCGATAATAGTATGTTACACCGCTTTCAAGGTTTTCTGCTGTTGCATTATGTGTCCATTCAAAGCCAAAAACATTAAGCACAGAGCTTACCTTCAGCTCTTTTGCATCACTTAAATCAGATGATTTTCCTATAACGATCTTCTCCTTGAAGCTTTTGAACGGAGACTGCCATGAAAAATTCATTTTCGTTTCATCTTCACCCGGTGTCAGAGTGATATATCCGGTTCCGTTATCAATCTGCTCCCAGTTCTGCACCCATTCCTCGAAGGGTCCTGCAGCTGATACCGTCGGACATAAAGCTGACATCATAACAACAGCCGCAATAAGAAAAGCAACACTTTTCTTAAACATCTTCATACAATACCTCCCGTAACTTTATACTTTGATTATACCACATTATTTTTTCTTTTTCACAAAACGCAGGCAGAAAAATTATTGACAATTTTTTGTTAAAAATATATAATCGTATCAGAAAAAAACTGAAAGGAGACGGACGCATATGGAAAACTTCGATATGGAAGTCGCAACCAGATATCTCATACCTGCAGTATGCTTTATCATCGTTGCATACTGCGTCAAGCATCTTCTTCAGAGCAAGGCACCGAAGGTAACCCCTGCCTGCCTTATCGACGAACTTACGGGTGAAGAGTATCTCTTGACAAACTGGGAAACCTCAATCGGCAGAAGTAACGCTTGTGACATCGTTCTGACTTACTCAACAGTCTCCCGTTTCCACGCTGTCATCTCAAAGCATAAAAAGGGTTGGGTTATTACTGATACCAATTCAAGCTCGGGTACAGCTATCGGCAGGACACGGGTAAAAAACTCTGCCATCATCAAAGACGGAGATGCTGTATCTTTTGGTGGAATTGTGCTTCGCTTCAGAATCAAATAATCATCAGGCTGTTATTCGTTTTATACGAAAAACAGCCTTTATTTTTTATGCTCAAAAAGCATTTTTTCTTTCTTTTCTCTTGAATGTAAATACATATATATGTTAAAATATTATGAATGATTTAAGAATTAGTTTTGGAGGCTGATTTTATGAAATACATTGAATTTGATGAGACAAGAGAGCTCGACCTCATACCCATCGGACGAGTTGCAATCGACTTCAATCCGACCGATTATTACAACACTCTTGACAAGTGTGAAAACTATAAAAAGTATGTTGGCGGTTCCCCTGCAAACATTGCAGTCGGTCTTGCAAGACTGGGCAAGAAAGTCGGATTTATCGGCAAGGTTTCTGACGATCAGTTCGGCACATATGTTGAAAACTTCTTTAAAGATGAAGGCATCGACATTTCACACATTACCCGCACAAAGGGTGGTGAAAAGCTCGGTCTTACTTTCACTGAAATCAAGTCAGAGCATGAAAGCAGCATCCTTATGTACCGTGACGGTATAGCTGACCTTATGCTTCATCCTGACGATGTTGACGAGGATTATATCAAGAGCGCAAAAGCAATCCTCATCAGTGGTACAGCTCTTTCACAGAGCCCTTCAAGAGAAGCCTGCCTCAAGGCTATGTATCTTGCCAAGAAGGTCGGAACAAAGGTTATCTTCGACATCGACTACCGTCCCTATAACTGGAAAAACGCAGACGAAATCGCTATCTACTATTCAGTTGTTGCATCAAACAGCGATATGGTTATGGGCTCACGAGAGGAATTCGACTTTACGGAAGCAATTTCTGCACCCGGCAGAACAGATAAAGAAACTGCAGCTCACTGGATGAGCATGGGCAACAAGATCGTTATCATCAAGCACGGTAAGGAAGGCTCAACGGCTCATACAGCTGATGGTGAATACTCAATCAAGCCCTTCCCCGTAAAGGCATTCAAGTCTTTCGGTGGTGGCGACGGCTATGGTTCAGCTTTCATCTACGGCCTGCTTGAAGAGTGGGATATTATGGACTGCCTCGAGCTTGGCAGCGCATCAGCTTCAATGCTCGTTGCAGCTCACGGTTGCTCCCTTTTCATGCCGACAGTTGACGAAATCAAGGCATTTATCAAAGAAGAAAAAGAAAAATACGGCGAAATGGTCGCTCGTGCATAAGGAGAATTACTATGGAAACAGTAAGACTTACCTTAGGTGAGGCTATCGTAAGATACCTCGACAATCAGTATGTTACAATCGAGCATAATGGTGAAATGATCGAGAGCAAGTATGTTGATTATTTCTATACCGTTTTCGGTCACGGTTGTGTTCTCGGCGTTGGTGAAGCTCTTTCTCAGGCTGAGCATTCAATCAAGGTTATGCAGGGCAGAAACGAGCAAGGTATGGCTCAGGCTGCTGCAGCTTACGGCAAGATGACAAACAGAATGAAGATCATTCCCTGTATCTCATCAATCGGACCGGGTGCTGCAAATATGGTTACGGCTGCTGCAATGGCTACCGTTAACAATATGCCTCTCCTCCTCTTTATGGGAGATACTTTTGCATCCCGCCAGCCCGACCCCGTTCTTCAGCAGATTGAGCAGCTTCATGACGGCACTGTTACAACAAACGATGCTTTCAAAGCTGTTACAAGATATTTTGACAGAATCACCCGTCCTGAGCAGATTATGTCTGCACTTACAAACGCAATGAGAGTTCTTACAGACCCCGGTCATTGCGGTGCTGTTGCTATCGCTCTTTCTCAGGATGTTCAGGGCGAAAGTTTTGATTACCCTGCAGAATTCTTCAGAAAGAGAGTTCATTTCATCCCCCGTCAGATTCCCTGCGACTACGAAGTCCGTCAGGTTGCTGAAAAAATCAAAGAGAGCAAAAAGCCTCTTGTTATCGTCGGTGGTGGTGTAAGATATTCTCTCGCAGGTGAAACCGTAAAGGCTTTCTGCGAAAAGCATAACATCCCCTTCTCTGAGACTCAGGCAGGTAAATCTGCAATCGAATCAAGCCACTACCTCAATGTAGGTGGCATCGGTGTTACAGGTAACTCAAGTGCAAACGTACTTGCAAAGGACGCTGACCTCATCATCGGTATCGGTTCTAAGTTCACAGACTTCACAACCTCTTCAAAATGGCTCTATGCTGACAAGCAGGTTGTAACAATAAACGCAAGCGCATTCCACGCTGGTAAGCTCGACAGTATCAAGATGGTCGCAGACGCAAACGAAGGCGTTAAGGCTCTTGAGAAATATCTCGACGGCTACAAAACAGCTTATACAACAGAAATCGCAGAAGCAAAGGCTGACTGGGACAAAGAAATGGACAGACTCGGCTCCTGCGCATATTCAGAAGACTATACTCCCGAAATTCCGAACCATGTTGACGATGCAGTTTCAGGCTTCGTCAAAGCAACAGGCGGCACAATCACTCAGACTGCTGCACTTGCTCTTATCCGTAAGCTCATCCCCGACAATGCAATCGCAGTCGGCGCTGCTGGCTCACTTCCCGGCTGTATGCAGAGAATGTGGACAACTGATTCAATCAATTCATACAATATGGAATACGGTTACTCCTGTATGGGTTATGAAATCGCAGGTGCTTTCGGATCAAAGCTTGCATATCCCGACCGTGAGGTTTACGCTTTCTCTGGCGACGGAAGCTACAATATGCTCCACGGCGAAATGATCACAGCTTTGCAGGAAGGCAAGAAGATCAATGTTCTTCTCTTCGATAACGCATCATTCGGCTGTATCAACAACCTCCAGATGGGTCAGGGCATTGAGGCTCTCTGCACAGAGTCACGTTACCGTGTTGGCGACGAGCCTATCCGTAACGGCGAGTTTATGAACATTGACTATGCAGCTTGTGCTAAGGGCTACGGATATGTAACATACACAGCAAAGACTATGGATGAGCTTGAGGCTGCTTTGCTTGACTCTTTCAAGCAGACAAAGCCGACACTCATTGATATAAAGGTTCTTCCGAAATCTATGACAGACGGCTACGGCGGATGGTGGAACGTTGGTTGCTCCGATATCCCCCGTACCGAAAAAGGTAAGGAAGCACTCAAAGAAAAGACAGAGCACTTGCTTGAGGCAAGAAAATATTAATAAAGGAGAAACACTATGAACGCAGAAAAAATCAAGCTCGGTATCGCTCCCATCGGCTGGACAAACGACGATATGCCTGATCTCGGTGGTGAAATAACATTTGAGCAGTGCGTAAGCGAAATGGCACTTGCAGGCTATAAGGGCTGCGTAATCGGTAATAAATATCCCAAAACAGTTGAAGGTATGCATGAATATCTTGATATCCGCGGTCTCCAGATTGCAAACCGTTGGTTCTCATCATTCATTCTTACAAAGCCTTTTGAAGAAGTAGAAAAGGATTTCAGAGAAAACTGTGAATTCCTCAAGGGCTGCGGCGCAAAGCGCATCGGTGCTTCTGAACAGAGCTACAGCATTCAGGGCCAGATGGAAACACCTGTTTTCGAGAAAAAGTATGTTATGAACGACGACGAGTGGAAGAAGTTTACAGACGGTCTTTCAAAGCTCGGTAACATCGCTAAGGAATACGGTATCACTCTTGTTTACCACCACCATATGGGTACAGTTGTTCAGACAGCTGAGGAAATCGACAAGATGATGGATATGTGCGATCCCGATGCAGTTTACCTCCTTTTCGATACAGGTCATCTCGCATATTGCGGTGAGGACTATATGGCAGTTCTCAAAAAATACGCTAAGAGAATCAAGCATGTTCACCTTAAGGATATCCGTCCTGAAATCGTAGAAAAAGTTAAGGCTGAAAGCCTTTCATTCCTTCAGGGCGTTCGTCTCGGTGCTTTCACGGTACCCGGTGACGGTACAATCGACTTCAAGCCCGTTTTTGATGTTCTTGACGAGGCAGATTACGAAGGTTGGATGCTCGTTGAAGCTGAACAGGATCCTGCAATCGCAAATCCGTTCAAGTACGCTAAGATGGCAAGAGAATATATCGCTGAAAAAGCTGGTATCTAAAGGAGAAACTGAAATGGCTGAAAAAATCAAGTATTTTGTCAACGGTCAGTACGTTGAATCAAAAACAGACAAATATTACGACCTTGTAAATCCCAGCACAGGTGAGGTTATCGGCTATGCACCTAACTGTACTGCTGAAG
>JAZORX010000285.1:0-5340 GCA_045656845.1 Acutalibacteraceae bacterium
TCTGAAAGAACACAGCCTGTATCGACGACAACAACTACAGCTACAACAACCACTACAACGACAACTACCACAACGACTACAACGATTCCGTCAACTTCGGTAACAGATCCTTCAACGGAAACATCTGTAACAGACCCGACAACGGAATCCACAACGGAGTCAACAACAGAGTCTACGACAGAGCTGTCAACGGCAACAACTCCGACAAGCGAAGAGTCAACATCAAGCGCAACAAAATCAGAAGAACCCGTTGTAATCGTAATCATTGTAATTGTTGATAATGATGATGAAAAGGCTGTTGATAAGGTAGCACTTCAGTCCAAGAAGGATGATGAACCTATCAAGGACTTCAACACCTATCTCTCATCCGTTGGTTCAGAGCAAAGCTTCGGAAAAGATGCTGTCTTGATGAAAGAAACGAAATTCTCCTCTGACGGAAGCGTGAAAGAGAGTATTAAATATGAATACGATAGCAAGGGAAACAAGATAAAGTGTACTGCTTTGTATCCTGACGGTAGCCTACGGTGGTTTTGTGAATATGAGTACGATGCAAACGGAAATTTGATAAAAGAGCACTTAGACTACGTTTCGGCTTATTTTCAGACTACATCTATATATGAATATGATTCTGACGATAACATGATAAAAGAAACATATTACGGCGATGGCTCTAGTTATATTAATGAATATGAGTATGATTCCAATGGCAACAAAATAAAAGGAACACGCGGGGATATATATTATGATAGACCAGAATATGTATCGGAAGATAGAGATAAATATGAATACGAATATGATTCGAACGGCAATCTGGTAAAAGAAACACATTTAAGACATAACGGAAGCATTGAATATAGTGAAGAATACGAATATGATTCAAACGGAAATCTGAAAAAGATGACAGAACGCCGCTCGGATGGTCCAGGTTCGTATACGGCAGAACATGAATATGATTCAAACGGCAACGAGGTATTATGTAAATACCATGGGTACGATGGGTTAGTTATTTATGAATATAAATACGACTCATACGGAAATTTGCTCAAAAAAGTGGAGAAAAATTCCGACGGAAGCATAGTTTCTTGGACTGAATACGAATACGCTGAGAACTAAAACAAAAAACCTGACCTACGGTAAATCCGTGGGTCAGGTTTTTTTCTTAGCAGAACAAATCAAATCATATCGTAGGGTCGATTCACGAATCGACCAAAAAAAGCCACACAGCGGCAGCAAGCCACCGCCCTACGAACATATTTCTGATTGGTTCGCACCTTATCTATACATCCTCATCGGCATTACGGATTCTTCGGGGTGGCCTCCCGGCATTTTTTCTTCCAGCATCAGGCAGGCATTAAAAATTGCATTCTTGCCGAAACGGTGGCGAAGAGAAAGTACGGTATCGTCTATCTTCTGAATTTTTTCGTGCTTTGAAACATCCGAAAAAAAGTCGAGCTGAGCAGGAGCATTCATCTCTATAAGGTCAATCGCTCTTATCGTTACTGCCCTGACATTATTTTTCCACTCGTATCGTTTTTTAAAGAGCTCCATCGCCTCCCTTGCAAGCTCGGATGCACTCCTCGTCGGAATCGCGAGTTTCTTCTGAAACTGACTGCAGAAAAGTCTGCAATCTTTAACAGTTATCTGCACTCCGCACGCCTTGAGTCCGCAACCCGTCAGCCTTCTTTGTACATCCTGACTCAGGGAAAGAAAAACCTTCCATACCTCACCTGCGTTGACGAGATCCTCGGAGCAGGTTATGCCGTGACCGATGCTTTTGACAGGCTCTCTGTAGCCGTCAGGCTTGACCCTCGAAGTGTCAAATCCGTTTGCAAATATCCACAGCTCCGTTCCGTTTTTACCAAGCTGTCTTGTTATCCAGTCCCGATCACAGTTTGCGAGGTCACCTATTGTATAAATTCCGTAGCTGTTCAGCTTTGCAAAGGTCGCCCTGCCTACGCCTATCATCTCCACTGCAGGCAGATTCCACAGCTTTTCTTTGAAATCCTCTCGTGTTATGACCGTTACGGCATCGGGCTTTTTCAGGTCACTGCCAAGCTTTGCAAAAACTTTATTGAACGAAACACCGATTGAAACGGTAAGGTCGAGCTCAGACTTGACGGTCTCGCGTATATTCTCTGCTATCTGCCACCCGTTGCCGAAAAGGCGCTGACTTCCCGTGACATCGAGCCAAGCTTCATCAAGACCGAAGGGTTCGATCAGGTCGGTATATCTTCGGTAAATATCCCTTACGAATGAAGAATATTTTATATACTCATCGTAATGCGGAGGAACTAAAACTATATCGGGACATTTGAGCTTTGCCTGCCAGACTGCCTCACCTGTCCTCACTCCGCAAACCTTGGCCTCCTGAGACTTCGCAAGAATTATGCCGTGCCTTTCCTCAACACTTCCTGCAACTGCGACCGGTTTACCCTTGAGTAACGGATTGAGCATACACTCAATTGAAGCATAGCAGGCGTTTAAATCTGAGTGCAATATCACCCTTTCCACATTCTCACCTCTTTAAATTTTCGCTCTAATTATACGAACATTTGTTCGTTTTGTCAACAGTAAATTTTATTTCTGGTGGTTTTCTCTGCTGTTTGAGTAACTCTTTGTAACACTATTGTAACCTACCTTAACTTGACAACAATCCACAACATATGGTAAAATCAATTATCACTTATTACTTGAATTATCGGAGGAAGGTTCTGCTTAATGATCAATTCAGACAATTTGTGTATGAGCTGTATGAAGGACATAGGTAATCTTAAAAAGTGTCCTCATTGCGGTTTTCACAGCGATACTCAGCAGATTGCACCCTATCTGCCGATCAGAACTGTTCTTGGCAACAGATATCTTGTCGGAAAGCTTCTGAGCTATAACGGTGACGGTGCAACTTACATAGGTCTTGACCTTTCAACGAGGTCACCCATAAATATCAGAGAGTTTTACCCCGTCGGTATTGCACGACGCAACTCTAAGACTTTCGCCGTAGTTCCCGGAGATCCGCACGGTGCTTTGTTTAACGAGTGCCTGCACAGCTTTATGGAAATGTGGCGCAAGCTCATGCGTCTTAGCGGTCTTTCGGCTCTTATCAAGGTTCACGATGTCCTTGAAGGTAACGGAACCTGCTATGCGATAACTGAGCATATCAACGGAGTAACACTGCGCGAATATCTTCTTCGCAACAATGTCGGCTACATTTCGTGGGATAAGGCTCGTCCTCTGCTTATGCCCGTTCTTTCAACTCTCGGCACTCTCCATTCATCGGGAATTGTGCACAGAGGTATCTCCCCTTCAACGCTCATCGTTGCTCAGGACGGAAAGATAAGGATCACGGGATTCAGCATCAGCCAGGTGCGTTCAGCCAGAAGCGAACTTGAGCATCAGCTTTTCAACGGCTATGCTGCATTTGAACAGTACGGGTTTGAAGGCAGACAAGGAACATGGACAGATATTTACGGCTTCGGTGCTGTCCTTTACAGGACTCTTATCGGCACTGATCCTATCGACGCTACAGAGCGAGTTACCAACGACCGTCTTATGGTTCCCGGCAAGTTTGCAGAGCAGCTCCCTGCTTATGTTATCAACGGTCTTGTCAACGCTCTTCAGATTCTCCCTGAGGACAGAACACGCACGGTTGAAGAGCTTCGTGCTGAGCTTTCAGCATCGCCGAGCGCAGTAGCCGTTGCTTCGATGGATATCAACCCCATCGAAAAGCCTGTTCCACAGCCTAAATATCAATCAACTGCACAGCGCCTTGATTTTGAAGAGGACGAGGACGACCTCACTTCTGACAAAAGAGAAGCTGCACAGAGAAGGCACAACGCCTCAATTGCAATTGTCACAGCTGCAGTTATTATCATTGCTGCCGTCGTTGTCGTACTTGCTCTTGAATTAGCAGGTAAAATTGACCTCTTCTCTGAGGAAGAAACCACAACAGTCGTAAGTCAGCAGACTGAGCCTGTTCCCGATTTTGTCGGCAAAAGCTATGAGCAGGTTATAAACGACGAGTACAATAAAAAGTATTTCACGATCCTCAAAGTTGAAATTTATGACCCCAATTATGAGGCCGGCGTTGTCATCAGCCAGAACATTCCTGTCGGCACCAGCGTTACCAAAAAGGATAAAATCACTCTGACTGTAAGTAAGGGTACAGAGATGGTCCTCTTCCCGTCCGGTATCGTCGGTATGAAATATGAAGATGCCAAAGCCCTGCTCGAAACAAAGGGATTCAAGGTTGAAAATCCCATTCCGAAGCAGAATATGGGTGGTCAGGTATCCGGTACAGTTGCAGACCATCCCGGTTATACGGCCGGATCATCATATTCCAAGGGTTCAAAAATCATCCTTTCGGTATGGGAAAGCGAAATGGTCGAATTCCCTGAAAATATTGTAGGAATGACATTTGCTGATGCAAAGACCACTCTTGAAGCAAGAGGTTTCGTTGTCGGTGAGCCGATTTCAATGCAGACTCTTATTGACTATTCATATACAATAGTTGAAGCTCACTCAGGCTTTACTGCCGGTGAAAAATACGCTAAGGGCTCTGAAGTCAAGCTTACGGTCACGATACCCGAGCCGGTTGAAGACCCAACGGAAGAACCAACTGACGGAATAATAACATTTTTCCTTCCGAACTAAATATTTACTCAGAACGCTTCTCAACGAGAGGCGTTTTGTTTTTATACAGTTATTGATTAAGACATCGTTTTGTGTTAGAATACCTTGGAATGGAGTTGATATTATGGATTTCAGCTATGAATACTTTAAAGCAAGTGCAGATTATGTGAAAACAAAAGTGCCGTATGAGCCTGAAATAGGAATCATTCTCGGCTCAGGTCTCGGAAACTTTGCAAATGAAATAGAAAACCCTATCATCATTGATTATAAAGACATACCTAACTTTCTTGTTTCTACCGTCGAATCGCACGCCGGAAAGCTTATCTTTGGCAAGCTTGAGGGAAAGAAGATCGTCTGTATGGCAGGAAGATTTCATTTTTACGAGGGTTACGACTACGAACAGCTCGTTATCCCCATCCGTCTTTTCAAGCTTATAGGTGTTAAGAAAACTATACTCACCAATGCTGCAGGTGCCGTTAATACAAGCTACAATGTCGGCGACATTATGATTGTAAAAGACCACATAAAATTAAACGGTGCAAGTCCCCTTTGCGGAAAAAACATTGATGAATTCGGCCCGAGATTTTTTGACGTTACGGATATGTATACAAAATCGTTGCGCGAAATCGCACTCAGCTGTGCTGACGGTTGCGGTCTTACAGTGCACGAAGGTGTGTATATGTTTTTCACAGGTCCGCAGTTTGAAACCCCTGC